>JANNMK010000155.1:0-2257 GCA_031397785.1 Sphingomonas sp.
AGCCGCAGCAGCCTGAGGATCGCGACATTGGCGACAACCAGCGGCGACAAAGTAGCCAGAATGACGACTAGGTCGATCAGCGCGGTCGGCGAGATGACAAAAGCCCATCGCCGCCGCCAGACGCGTCCTTCGTCTGCGTCTTCGGCCACCGACCAGAAGCGGGCGGCATATTCGACGATGAAGATGACAGCGAACACCACCTCCCCGACTGCAAACAGAGACGGAGCTGCTGATCGTATCAGCGGCTCCGTCTCGACTATGGCCAGCAGCGACGCAAGCAGGATGGCCACAACCAGACATTTGTTGGTGACGGATAGACCGACAGCAGTGCGCGCCTTCGGTTCCAGTTCGCGATACATTGCGCGACGCATTCGTCCCGATGGCGGCATAGCGTCAGACCCCATAGCGTTTGTTGCCGCTGCCGGTGATGCAATAGCGCCCGCCGCGCGGCCCGATGCAAACCTGCTTCGAACTGCATGGGCAAGACCCGCCACCAATCGACCGGATCAGCGATTGCGGACGCGGGCGATTGGCGGTCGGTATCGGTGCCGCTCTGACCGTCTGCGCCAGATAGCGTGTCGCCACCCATGCGAATGCTGCACCATGGACAATCTTGGACCATCCATTGCGTTGCTCAATGACCTGAACCGGGTCTCCCCGTTGGAGCCGGGCCACGACTGATGATTGGGTGGATGCATCCGACCGGATATTGAGCGTCGCGGCATCGACATAAAGCGTTTCGCTCGGTTGCGCAGCGACCTCTGGCGTTTCGACCGTCTCGGTCTCCGCAGCGGGAGCAGGCGCTTGCGGCGAACGGCACATCGACAGGGCGAACAGACCGATGACAATCGCTCCGATCCAGACCGCACAGCCGCTGCCACCGGATGCTGTCCCTTGGGCCGTTTCCGCGCCGCCCTTCAAAGACTGGCTGTGCGATAGACCAGTACCGGGAATTCCGGTCGTCAGTGTTCGCTTGCCTCGCCCCAAATTAAGCGTCGCACCGGGCACGCCAAGTGACGTGCTGATTCCGGATTTGCTGATGTTGAGCCGGACACCCGGCAGAATCCTCACCGATTTGCGAAAGCGCCATCCCATAGTCGATCCTGACTTCAGCGGACGAGATCAAGTCTATGCCGCAAGTCAAGGTGTGGCTAGCTGAAAGACTGTGTCAGATGAGCTGAGCAAAGCTCAATATTGTCTCATCGAACTGGTTTTGTTCGTCCTCGGCAATGCCTGCATCGGCGCACCCAGCATCGCCATGCGCTTTGCCACGCTTGCTTGCAGGATCGGCCGTTCGCGGGCGAAATAGCCGGTCGGAGTGGTGCCCAGGAAGGTGCGGAAATCCCGGATCATGTGGCTCTGGTCGGTGTACAGAGGGTCGAGAAAGTCGGGCCAGTCGGCGGGGGATTGCAGGTGCATCTGCCCCAGCATCCGCATGAACCGTTGTCGGCGCAGCAGCAGTTTGGGCGCAAAGCCCATCGCCGACCGGCACAGCCGTTCGAGCGTGCGGGTGCCGAGGCAGGCAACATCGGCCAGTGCCTCCACCGTGCCGATGGCGGGATCGGAGATCGCCGTCTGCACGGCTTTGATCCGCTCGATCCGCGCCGTGGTGTCGCGCGTCGCCAACCGCGCCAGCATTGCCTCCTCGCAAATGCTGGCTCGTTCGGAGAAATCCGCCGCCGCCTGCAAACGGTCGTCGAGTGCGTCGAGCTCCTCGACCGGCACGAACCGGTCGAGCGGCTCGCCATTATTGGCAAGGCCCTCGGCGGTGCCGCCGAACAGTTGCGCCCATCCCGCCGGCATCAGGCCGATACCGTGCATCACGCCGTCCCGGCCGCCGAAGCCGGTCAGGCCGGTGGTCGGCCCCTGCACCAGCGGGCCTTCGATGCGCGCCGCAGAGCCGTCCGCCACCTGGCCCCACCATTCGCCCGACAGCCGCAGCCGCAGGTTGAACCATTCGGGATGCAGTTCGTCGGCGATTGGCGCGGCACCGATGCGAATCTCGTAGATAGCCGTCACCAGTCCCGACAAAGCCGCGCTGGGCATGGCGATATCGATGGCGAAGTCTGCTTCGCTCGCCGCGCCCGCTCCCGGAACGCCCTCGCTCAATGCGCGCAAGCCAGTGCCTCCAGCACATCCTCGAGCCGCGCCGGGTCGCCGAGCGCAATTACCTGCCCCTCGCTGTCCGCGTGGAGCGGATCGCCGTTCCAGTCGGTCATCATGCCCCCGGCACCCTCGACCACCGGCACCAGCGCGG
>JANNMK010000243.1:0-5148 GCA_031397785.1 Sphingomonas sp.
GTTTTTTGATATGGCAAAGCGGCAAAGATTATTTGCCAATTACTGGGATGACTTTGGATGCGCTGGACCGGGCGGGTCAGCTTGTGGACCAAAAACGTTTCGTCAACGTACCCAATAACCAACTGCTTAATGCTAGGGTCACCCGCCCCCACGCAAACATCACCGCCGCAATTCCACTAAAGAATTCCATTTCTCCCATACCGGGCCGACCGTCAGTAGCCAATTTGTCGGACGACGCCATAGGCGGGCATAACTGCGCAGGGAACGCCCTACAGCAGGCGTCGAAATTAACGATGGTGATGTCATCAGTTTTTGGGATTGGCAGGGGTTTTTTCCTCAACCAGGTAAACCTCTGGCAAGCCGCCATCGTTTTCAGCGTCCGCCGCCTCATCAAGCCAACTTGGCTCAACGACCGCGACCAGTTTCTGCAATCCAGCGTGCCACAGACCGACGAGTTCAAATCGGACTGCCTCGTCTGGATGCTGTTCAACGGCAGCAATTTGACTGCCGGGGCCGACGGGCTGCGCTGGAACGATCGCGACTGGAGCCTTGTCAATCACTTCATTCCCTTCACCGAAACCGAGGTCGGCGCGAAAGGGCGGTTCGAGAGCGACTTCATGGTCCGCTACATGGCGGGCATGACCTTCTCACCCGAAGCGCAGGCCGTTCTTCATGAAGGGCGCAAGCTTTGGACCCAGTTTCACGCAACGCAGTTTCCACGGCTGATCCGTGACGAATATAAACTCGGCCGCCCCGATGCGGGCTGGTATCAGGTGCGTCGCTCGCTCGAAGCCTATGGCGAAACTGAATTGACGGATTTTGATCCATTCAAGGCGGCATATGCAAAACTCACGGCTAAACTTCGGCCATTGGTCTTTGAATTGGGTTTCCTTCCAACATGACCACCCCCGCCCAAAATCCATGTCCTACACACCCGAGTTCATGCTAATCTCGGGTCATGCACCCAGCCCCGCCCCATGCGCGCGATCGACGTCCGTCCCCTCATCGGCTGCCCCATGCCCGGCCCCCCGGGCGCCGGTGTGCAAACCCGTCCGCACAGCGTCGGGTGGCGACCGTTACAACTCGACTTATGCCTAACCTTAGTAACCTTCCGACCCGGCCGCCCTGTCCCTTGCCGCCGAAACGCGCGCAAACCCCTGCGCCTCCAGTAAGCTCGCCATCAACGCAACACGACTTTTGCCTAACTTTAGTAACTTTCCGGCATATCCCGGCGGGGCGGGCGTCGCCCTCTCGCCCCTGCTGAACCCCTGCCACCCGCTCGCTGGACCGTGCCGCCGATGACCGAACTCGCCCTCCCACTCCTCCCGGCCCTCCTCGTCACCACCCTCGCGATGACGCTGATCGTCGCTCTGCGCTATCTCGCCACGTCCGGGCTGTTCGCCGCCATCACCGCGCGCGTCCGCCCCGGCCTCTACGCCGGCCTCACCCCCCAGATCGCCCGGGAAATCCGCTGGAGCCTCGCTTCGGCGGCGATCTATGGCATCCCCGCCGGCGTCGTCGCCTGGGGCTGGCAGGAACGCGGCTGGACACGGATTACCGACGACTGGTCGGCCTATCCCCTCTGGTACGTGCCCGTCAGCTTGCTCGCCTATCTCTTCGCACACGACACCTGGTTTTACTGGACGCACCGCTGGATGCACCGGCCGACGCCGTTTCGCATCGCCCATGCCGTGCATCACGCCAGCCGCCCGCCCACCGCTTGGGCAGCGATGGCTTTTCATCCTTGGGAGGCGCTGACCGGCGCTCTGGTCATCCCGCTCCTGGTGTTCGTCATCCCCATTCACGTCGCCACATTGGGCGCCGTCCTTGCCATCATGACAGTCATGGGGGTAACCAATCATATGGGGTGGGAGATGTTTCCGCGCTGGCTGGTTAACGGTACAGCAGGGAAGTATCTGATAACGGCTAGTCATCACCAGCGGCATCATGCGGAGTATCGCTGCAATTATGGCTTATATTTCAGATTTTGGGATCGGCTTTGCGGCACGGACCGCGGGATTGGCGGCTTTGCTGCTGACGGGGGCAAGCGCCGCCGGGCAGGCGAGTGAACCCGTCCAACCGGCAGGCGCGACGCTCGACCTGTCGATTGCCGATGCCCGCAATACGCGCGGCGTAATCCGCTTGTGCCTTACCGCAAACCCGCGCCATTTCCCCGACTGTTCGGGGGATAGCGCCGCTCGCACCCTGTCGATCCCCGCCAGCCAGACCAGTGCGCGCTTTGCCGGACTGCATGCCGGAACCTATGCGATCGCGCTGATCCACGACGAAAACAGCAATGGCCGCATGGACATGACGCTGGTCATGCCGCGCGAAGGTTTCGGTTTTTCCCGCAATCCGCGCATCGGCATGGGACCGCCGCGCTTTGCCGCGGCGTCCTTTGCGGTGGGCGAAGCTCCGGTGCGTCAGGACGTCCGCATCCGCTACATGCTCTGACCATGCTCACTCGCCGGGCGGCGGGGCATCGTCAATCTGGCGGTAAAGGCTGCGCACCAGGGCAACATTGACCACCGCCAGTATCCCGGCGATGCTCAGCGCCACTGCACCCCCGGTCAGCATTGCCGACCAGCTTTCCGGCCCGGCTCGTGAAACCGCCATCGTCACCACCGCCAGTAGCATCAGTGCCCAGCCGATGCGGCGCGCGCGTTCGATCAGCGGCGGTTCGGCGCGAACTGGCAAGGGTGCGGGATCGGTCATTGCCGCTGCATAGCGCGCTCCGCGCCACGGCAAAACCATGATCGCGGCATTGCCGGGCAACCATTTGCCACCGGCAGCGTTACACCGCCACAACGGCGCGCCCGGTCGCGCATCTTCCAAGGGATTCCCTCACTTGCGCACCACGATCATTGCCGCCCTGCTGCTCGCCAGCCCGACTGCCCTCCTCGCCCAGACCGTCGATCCGGCCGTTCCGGCACCCAGCGCCGCCCCCGCCACCATCTTTGATGGCGACAATATTACCATCGGCCTCGGCGCAGCCTATTTGCCCTCCTACGAAGGTTCGGACAATTATCTGGTTACAGTCGCTCCGCTTGTGCGCGGCTCGCTCGGCGGACTGGATTTCGAGACCCGCGGCACCGGGATCGCCGTCGACATCCTGCCCAATGCGAACGACAGCAATGTCAATCTGCTGCTCGGTCCTGCTGCCCGCGTCAATCTCGATCGCACGCGGCGAATCAAGGATCCGGTCGTGCGCGCGCTGGGGGAAAGGGACGCGGCAATCGAGGTCGGCGGTTTTGCCGGTATCGCCTTGTCCGGCGTCACCAACCCCTATGACACGCTGACCGCGCGCGTCGATGTGCTGACTGATGTATCGGGTGAGCATGACGGCACGACCATCACCCCGTCGCTGGCCTTTTCGACCCCGCTGAGCCGTGCCCTGTTCGTGTTCACCAGCGTCGAGGCTACCCACGCATCAGACAATTACGCGGCCGCCTATTTCGATGTGACGCCAGCGGGAACGGTGGCCAGTGGCCTGCCGACGTTCGCGGCAGATGGCGGCTGGAAAAATATCGCTTTCACTCTCGGAGCAAATTACGATCTCGATGGCGATCTTGCCAATGGCGGGCTCGGCCTGTTTCTGGGCGGCAGCTATTCGCGTCTGCTCGAGGATGCGGCGCGCAGCCCGATCGTCAGCATCAGGGGCGACCGCGACCAGTGGTTCGCCGCTGCCGGGCTGACCTACAGCTTTTAAGTATCGGGGCCGGGCGACCCGTCCAACGTCACAAAAGAAGCTACTCGTGCTGATAACGATTGGGTAACCCGTGCCCGATTAAGTCCCGTGAGACACCTCACGGGACAGGCACGATGTTTCAGCCTTCGGCAACACAGTTTTCGTCAGAGACCATAGGAGGCTCGACTTCCTTGGCTGAAATACTCGGCGCGTTCAGCCATGCGCTCGACATGACTGAAGGACAGCCCGCCGGTCACAGCATCCGCGCCGCCTGGATCGGCACCTATGTCGCCCTCGCCGCCGGTCTTGAAGGGCAGGCATTGCGCGATTGTTATTATGCCACTCTGCTCAAGGATCTCGGTTGCTCGAGCAATGCCGCTCGCGTCGCCGAATTATTCCTCGGCGACGATCGCAAACTCAAGCACCAGTTCAAGCTGATCGGTCCCGAAGCACTCGACTTTCTTCACTTCATCGAAGCCGAAGTCGGACGGGACTGCTCGAACGAGGCGCGCGACACCGCCATCTGCAACCTCACCGAACATGCCGGTCCGATTCTGACCGGCTTTATCGAAACGCGCTGCACGCAAGGCGCAAATATCGCCCGTCGGCTGCGTTTTTCCGACGATGTTGCGGACGGCATCGCCAACCTCGATGAACATTGGGACGGCAGCGGCATGCCGCATGGCCGCGCCGGAACCGCTATTCCGATCATCGCCCGCATCGCCCTGCTCGCACAGGTTGCTGACGTCTTTTACATGACCGGCGGCCGCGTCGGGGCGCTTGCCGAAATTGCAGCTCGCCGCGGCACCTGGTTCGATCCTGGCCTGGTCGATACCTTTCTCGAGCTGGGGCAGGATGACGGTTTTTGGGCGGAATTGGCCGCCCCTGATCTCGAGCAACGCCTGTTCGCTCTCGAGCCCGGTGTCGCTCGCGTCGCCGTCGATGACGATTATCTCGACGATATCGCTTTTGCTTTCGGCAATGTCATCGACGCCAAAAGCCCGTTCACCGGCGGGCATAGCGAACGGGTCGCGCTCTACACCGCACGGATCGCCGGCCAGCTCGGGCTCGACGCCGCACACTGCCGCACCCTGCGCCGCGCCGCCGTGCTCCATGATGTCGGCAAGCTCGGCGTCAGCAACCGCATCCTAGACAAACCCGCCAGCCTCGACGCCGACGAGTGGGTGCAAATGCGCGATCATGCCGCGCTGTCGACCGCGATCCTCGGCCGCATCGGCGTGATGAGCGATATGGCGATGATCGCCGGCTCGCACCACGAACGGCTCGACGGCAAAGGCTATCCGTTAAGGCTGGACGCGCGCAGTATCTCCATTGAATCGCGGATCATAACCGTCGCCGACATCTTCGACGCGCTGACCGCCGACCGGCCCTATCGTGCCGCGATGCCCGTCGATCAGGCACTGCATATCATGGCCGGCGAGGTTGGTTCGGCCATCGAT
>JANNMK010000246.1:0-1611 GCA_031397785.1 Sphingomonas sp.
GCCCAGCGCACCTGCGCACCCAGCGCGGTCAGCGTTTCGATCAGCACCGCGGTCTGGATGGTCATGTGCAGGCTGCCGACGATCTTTGCGCCCGCCAGCGGCTGCGACGCGCCGAATTCGCTGCGCAACGCCATCAGGCCCGGCATTTCGGTTTCGGCGATATTGATTTCCGCCCGACCGAAATCGGCGAGGCTGAGATCGGCGACGACATAGTCTGCGGCGGGGGCGAGAGTGGCCAAGGGTGTTCTCCGGCAAATGAGCTGTTGCCCGCGCCTCTAGTCGCCTCTGACCCCGAGGGCAAGCTGACATAAAGCAATGTTTATATCACGCCCGCCCGCCCTGCACTGCGATGCGCGCCGGATCGATGCCATCGCGCGCCAAAGTCGCCCGCCAGCGCGATTCGGGCGCAAGATCGAACAGGATGCTGTCCTCCACGGGAGTGACATGCCAGGCATCCTGGCTAAATTCGCCCTCCAGCTGCCCTGCGCCCCAACCAGCATAGCCCATCGCCAGTTGCCAGCGGCTCGGCCCGCGCCCGGCGGCGATGGCGCGCAATATATCGAGCGAGGAGCTGATTGCGAATTTGCCTGCAACATCGATGGTCCCTTCGCCGCCCCAGTCGCGGCTGTGGATAACAAACCCCCGCCCAGGCTCGCACGGTCCGCCGATCAGCACCCAGGGGTCGGCCGACAAGGTCCCGGGCAGATCGGCCTGATCCAGAATTTCGGATACAGTGAAATCGCCCGGCTGACCGATGGCGATGCCCATTGCGCCATCGGCATCATGGCTGACTATCGCCAGAATCGCGCGGTCGAAGCGTGGATCGCCGATTGCCGGAAGCGCGAGCAGCAATTGTCCGGTGAAATATTGCGGTCTTACCATCGCTTTATTCTGCCTCCATCCGCAGGGCTTGCCAAGTTGGCGGCTGCGGCGCATTTGACGCCACGGTTTTCCCACTCCCCCATGCGCAGGAGAGCGACATGACGATCAAGCAAGGCGACACCATTCCCGCATCGACGCTGACCAAGGTTACCGAATCCGGTCCCGATCAGGTTTCGACCAGCGATTATTTCGCCGGCCGCCGCGTTGCGATTTTCTCTGTGCCCGGCGCGTTCACGCCGACCTGTTCGGCCCGCCATTTGCCCAGCTTCATCGAAAAAAGGAGCGAGCTGGCCGCCAAAGGCATCGACGAAGTGGCTGCAACCGCCGTCAACGATCCGTTCGTCATGGGCGCATGGGCCAAGGGTGCCGGGGCCGACGGCATCACCATGCTGGCCGATGGCAATGCCGATTTCGTCACCGCGCTCGGCCTGACCATGGATGGCAGCAAATTCGGCATGGGCACGCGCGGCCAGCGTTTCTCGATGGTCGTCAATGACGGCGTCGTTGAACAGCTGAATGTGGAAGCTCCCGGCGAATATCGGGTCAGCAGCGCCGAACATATGTTGGGTCAGCTTTGATCCGTTAGGGAAAGACGAGGGGCATGGCGGGCAAGGCAGAAGCAGCGGTCGATTCCGCCATTGACCAGATTCACCGGCGCTATGATGCGTCGGTGTCGCGATTGCGTGAAGCAGTGGCGGTGTTCGTCGCCAAAGGGACGCTGCCTGACCC
>JANNMK010000221.1:0-1722 GCA_031397785.1 Sphingomonas sp.
CCCGGCTTTGTCGCGGGCACTGCTGCGCTCGTGCTGCTGCTGCTCGCCGAAGTTGTCGCTTCGACAGCGGTCACCAGCGAAGCTGCGCTGGTCTATCTTGCGCCGCGCCGCAATTTCATGATCTCGCTCGGCATGATCGTCGGGCAGGGGGCCTTGTCGGTGTGTTTTTGTCTGGTGGTGACCGCCATGCGCTGGCCGGCGACGATGTATGGCGTTGCGGTCGGCCTCGCACTCGTCGTCGCGCTGGCCTCAGGATCGGTGCTGAAGGCGCGGTTGCTTTCGGCATTGACCGGTGCCCCGGTGCATGGCTGGCGACCGGTGCTGCTCTATGCCGCGGCGGGCGCGATCGTGCTGGGCTATGGCGCGACCCAGGTGCCCGAATGGGCGGAACTGCTGATCGGCGTGCCCTTCATCCTCGGCATCTACGGCTGGATCATCTGGACCCGGGGGTTTGGCCCGTCGGACCGCGAACTGCTGCGAATGAAGCCGAAAAAGGTTTAAGCGCCCAGATTAGCCAAGCCGCTCTGCAACCAGTGCCTTCAGGTCGGCGCGCGGGCGCGGGCCGATGTGGCCAATACACTCCGCCGCGCACACTGCGCCCATTGTCAGACTGTCGGACAGGCTGCGGCCCTGCAACTGCCCGGCGAGAAAGCCGGACGTGAAAGTATCGCCTGCACCGGTCGTATCGACCACGCGTGCTACCGGTTCGGCGGGCACTTCGGCCCATTGGGCCCCCTGCACTGCCATCGCGCCGCGTTCGGCGCGAGTAACGACCAGGGTCGGGACCTTTGCAGACACCGTCGCAATCACTTCATCGATCGGCATGCCCGGCATCAGCGCCGCAACCTCTTCCTCGTTGCAGAACAGGATGTCGATCAGCCCCTGGTCGATCAGCGCGATGAAATCGTCGCGATAGAGGTCGAGCAGATACAGCGCCGACAGGGCGAAGACGATCCTGCAGCCCGATGCCTTGGCAATCGCCATCGCCTTGCGGATGGCCGCGCGCGGTTCGGGTGGATCCCAGAGATAGCCCTCGATCAACAGATAGCGCGCATTGGCGATCATCGCTTCATCGACCGCGCTTTCAGGCAGATAATGGGCTGCCGCGAGGCTGGTGTTCATCGTTCGCTCGCCATCGGGTGCGACCAGGATCAGGCAGCGCGCGGTCGGCGGCGAGCCAGGGCGCGGCGGCACATCGCAGGCGATGCCGGTGGCGCGCATATCGTGCACGAATACCTCGCCAAGCTGGTCGTCCGCCACCTGGCCGATGAACGTGCAGGCATGGCCCAGCGCCGCCAGCCCGGCCAGCGTGTTCGCCGCAGATCCGCCGCTGACTTCCTGCCCCGGCCCCATCCGCGCATAAAGATCGACCGCCTGTTCGGCGCTGACCAGTCGCATCGACCCTTTTTCGACCCCGATTTCGGCCAGAAATTCGGGCGTCGCGCTGGCGATAACGTCGACGATGGCATTGCCGATGGCGACAACGTCCGTGCGCTTGTGGGTCATGAAGGCTCCATGTGGGTCTGCAAAAGTCGCGGGCGCTCTAGGCGGCGGGCGGCGGCAGGGCAAGCATGGTTGACCCGGGGCGGCACCGGGGGGCACAAGCAGGCGCCATGATTGCCCGTGCCATCCTGCTTTCGCTGCGTCAGCTTGCCGATGCGCAGACGGCGCGGCTGCTGCTTGTCACCGCCGCGATCACTCTTGTCATTTTCGCCCTGCTGG
>JANNMK010000245.1:0-4021 GCA_031397785.1 Sphingomonas sp.
ATGCAGCCTTCGCCCGCCTCGGCGATCCCGGTCGCATCGGAAATCAGCACCACCTTGCCGCCGCGCGCGCGGACTTCCTGCATGTTGCTGACGGTTTTTTCGAACAATGGGCCCGACGGGGCGATGACGATGACCGGCACCGCTTCGTCGATCAGCGCGATAGGACCGTGCTTCATTTCGCCCGAAGCATAGCCTTCGGCATGGATGTAACTGATTTCCTTGAGCTTGAGCGCCCCTTCGAGCGCCAGCGGATAATCCGGCCCGCGCCCGAGATAGAGCACGTCGCGGGCGGGGGCGATGAGGTGCGCCATCGCTGCAATGTCGGCATCATGCGCCAGCGCAGCATTGAGCGCGGCGGGTGCTTCGGTCAGGTACCGGACCACTTCCTGCTCCTCTTCGCGGCTCATCCTGCCCTTTTTGACCGCCAGATGCGCCGCGAAAGCGGCAAGCACCGCCAGCTGGCAGGTAAACGCCTTGGTCGAGGCGACACCGATTTCCGGCCCGGCGTGGGTCGGCAGCAGCAGGTCGGCCTCCCGCGCCATCGAGCTGGTTGGCACGTTGACGACGACCGCGATGGTCTGGCCATTGGTCTTGCAATGGCGCAGCGCGGCGAGCGTGTCGGCCGTTTCCCCCGATTGCGAGATGAACAGCGCCAGCCCGCCCGGCTCCAGCACCGGATCACGATAGCGGAATTCGCTGGCAAAATCGATGTCGACGGGCACGCGCGCGAAGGTCTCGAACCAGTATTTGGCGACCATCCCGGCGTAGAAACTGGTCCCGCAGGCAACGATGGTGATGCGGGCGATGGCTGCGAGGTCGACATCCATCTGCGGCAGCGCGACCTCTTGTTCGACGCTGCGAATGTAGCTTTGCAGCGTCTGGGCGACGACAGTGGGCTGCTCGAAAATCTCCTTGAGCATGAAGTGGCGATACGGCCCCTTTTCGACCGCCGCGGCGGTGACACCGGACAGGGTGATTTCGCGCGTGACCGGATTATTCGCGGCGTCGAAAATCTCGGCGCTCCCGGCGCGGACGATCACCCAGTCCCCCTCCTCCAGATAGGCGATGCGCTGGGTCAGCGGGGCGAGCGCCAGCGCGTCGGAGCCCAGATAGGTTTCGCCTCGCTCTGATCCTTCTGGGCCATAGCCGACGACCAGCGGCGATCCTAGCCGCGCGCCGATCAGCATGTCCGGCGCAGATCTGAACGCGATGGCCAGCGCGAACGCGCCGCGCAATTGCGGCAGCACGGACTTGACCGCATCGACCGGCGACGCCCCGCTCTCGACCGCCTCGGACACCAGATGCGCGACCACCTCGCTGTCGGTCTCGCTCTCGAACCGGCGGCCGCGCGCGATCAGCGCATCGCGCAGCGGCTTGAAATTCTCGATGATGCCATTGTGCACCAGGGCGACTTCGCCGGTCGCATGCGGATGCGCGTTCGATGTGGTCGGCGCGCCATGCGTCGCCCAGCGGGTATGGGCGATGCCGATCGTGCCCGGCGCGGGATTGTGGGCGAGTTCATTGACCAGATTGGCAAGCTTGCCCTCGGCCCGACGGCGCACAAGCTGGCAATCATGCACGGTGCACACGCCCGCGCTGTCATAGCCGCGATATTCCATTCGCCTGAGGCCATCGACAAGCCGGTCAGCAACAGGAGAGGTGCCAACAATTCCGATAATTCCGCACATGCCCGTCAGTCTTTCGTTGGGAGAGTATAAGGCACCCGGATACCAGGCATCTCTGCAGGAAAGTCCTTAGTGTTTCGTGTGATCAAGATGGCGCCATTAACCTGGGCGGTAGCGAGGATGTAGGCATCCATCAATTTCATCCTGGTCCGATGGCGAATATCAGCGGCAGCCAACGCAGTCCGCGCGTCGATTTCTATCACGTCAAAAGCCGAGATCACTTGGCGGACGCCATCACGATCCTGCAATTCTTCGCCCGCCAGCACTTCAGTCCAGACGATCCTGCTGATCCGATGGCGCTTGTAGCGCAGCAACTCGGCTTTGGCCTCCGGCTGCCGGTTCAGCCAATCGATAACGATGTTGGAGTCAAAAAACGGATCGGACAAGGATCACAGATTTTCATAGGGTGTGCGGTCTGCGCGCATCGCCCGCTGATATTCGATCGGGTCACCAACATCGACACGGCCCTTCCAATAGCCATAACCGCGCTCGATCCAGTCCCGGTTATCAGCATTGTGAACCAGATAAAGCTTCACTGCATCGCGGATCGCCGCCGCGCGCGAGCTGTTCTTTTTGCTCGCCAGCGCATCAAGCTGCTGAATGTCTTCATCAGGAATTTCAGTCAGGATCCTCACGATCTAGCCTCCAATTTCGCGGCATGCCAACGGACGATCAAGGCCAGCACAGCGGCGCGCAACTTGCCCTGCCCGGCTGCAATCTGGTCGAGCCATTTGGTGTTGTCATCACGCAGATCGGCCAGGCTGTAGGTCATTGATATACTGATATCATATCATGATATCATGTCAAGCGGTGGCGGCGCTACGTCAGTGCAAGCAATGCCAGGAGAAGGACGAGAACACAGCCCACAATCATCAGCATCACCGCGACGGGCAGACAAGTGCCCCGTTCAGTGTCAAACTTGGCCACCATTGCAAGCATGGCCAGAACTGCGACGCCGAAATACGCTAGTCTTCCTATTAGCACATTGCCGATCACTGTTACACCGATCGATACCAGACCGACGAGTGCGACAAACCGCCAGACCGAGCCGGATCGCCAGTTGGCCATTCCCTAGTGCCCTCCCTTCTTCGCCGCCATGATCTCGCGGAACCGCGCCGCCCAGCCCGGTTTCGCCTGCTGCTGCGCGCGGACCAGCGCGAGGGCATCCGCCGCGACATCGTGGGTGATCGTTGCTCCTGCCCCCACAATCGCGCCAGCCCCGATCGTCACCGGCGCGACCAGGGCCGAGTTCGAGCCGATGAATGCGCCTTCGCCGATGACAGTGCGATATTTGAAATAGCCGTCGTAATTGCAGGTGATGGTGCCCGCGCCGATGTTGGCCCGCGCGCCGACATCGGCGTCGCCGATGTATGAGAGGTGATTGGCCTTGGCGCCCTCACCCATCCGCGCTTTCTTGACCTCGACGAAATTGCCGATCTTGGCCTTGGCCTCCAGCACCGTACCGGGCCGCAACCGGGCATAGGGGCCGACCTCGCAGCCGGGGCCGATATCCGCGCCCTCGATATGGCTGAATGCGCGGATCGTCGCGCCCTCGCTCACGCTCACCCCGGGGCCGAACCAGACGTTCGGTTCCACCGTCACATCGCGCGCGATCAGCGTGTCGTGGCTGAACCACACCGTATCGGGCGCGATCAGCGTCACACCACCGGCCATCGCTGCGCTGCGCCGCTGTCCCTGCCATTCGCCCTCCAGCGCGGCGAGTTCGGCGCGGGAATTCACTCCGACGACCTCCATCGCATCCTCGACCTCTATCACCGCGCTTGCCTGCCCCGGCAACATCACGATGTCGGGCAGATAATATTCGCCTGCAGCATTGTCGTTGCCGATGCTGTCGAGCAGCACGAACAGGTCGGTCGACCGCACCGCCATCAGGCCCGAATTGCACAGGTCAGCGGCGCGCTCCTCCGAGCTGGCGTCCTTATATTCGACCATTTTTGCGATGGTGCCGTCGCTGCCGGCGATGATCCGACCGTAGGCCCCAGCATCGGCCGGACGGAACCCCAGCACCACCGCGCGCGGTTCGATGCCAAAATTCAGCCGCTCGATCATCCGCAGCAGCGTGGATGAGCCGATCAGCGGCACGTCGCCGTAGAGGATCAGCACATCGCCGGCAAAGCCCGCCAGCGCCGCCTTTGCCTGCAGCACCGCATGGCCGGTGCCGTGCTGTTCCCGCTGCCAGGCAATGGTGACCGGGCGCCCTGCAACCGCCGTTTCGATCTGCTCCCCGCGCGCGCCGACGACGACGACGACGCGCTCCGCCCCGATCCCGGCCACCGTGTCGAGCAGATGGTCCAGCATCGGCTTGCCCGCCAGCT
>JANNMK010000282.1:0-5174 GCA_031397785.1 Sphingomonas sp.
TCCGCAAGCGGACACCGTCGTATGGAACGTTAAGACATGCAGACAGGCTTGGCTTTTATTTCGAGTACTTGCACCTTGAAGCTGCAAGACCCGTAAGCCGCCGCCCACATGTCCCTTCATACAAAATCACAATGTCAAAGATCGTCACACAAAATAGGGCGGACAGTGAACCATCCCCTGTATCTCTACCGGGTGTCGGCGTGTCCGTTAATTTTGGCGACCGAACAATTGCTGCGTGGCAGCGCCGTCCGGTGAAGAGGCCTCTAAGCGCCTCCTCGATTCGGGTCAACAGCTTTTTGACAGATTATTGCGTTTTTCTGACGCTTGCCCTGTCCTGCCGAGGCAAGGCTTTGCCAACATGTTTATGCTAGGGCGACGACCATGAAGCCCGAAGACCCGCAGAAAACCGGTATCGATGTCGCCAGCCCGACCGACCGCACCGCCATCAGCGGGCAGGTCAGGCAGGCGGTATTCTGGCGCACCGGCACCCAGATCGTCAGCCAGGCGATCAGCTGGACCGCGACCCTCATCGTGATTCGTCTGCTCGATCCGGCCGACTATGGCCTGTTTGCCATGGCCCAGGTGATGATGACCTTCCTCGATTTCCTCAACGGCTATGGTTTTGCCAGCGCGCTCATTCAGTCGCGCAATCTGGCCGACAAGGCAATTCGCCAGGCGCTCGGCATCACCATATTGCTCAATTGCACCATCGCGGCGCTGCAGATCGCCATCGCTCCGGCCGTAGCGGCTTATTATGGCAAGCCCGAAGTCGCCGATCTCCTCCACCTGCTCGCCTTTGTCTATATTGCCACGCCGTTCATCGTCGTGCCCGAGGTGATCCTGTCGCGCGGGCTGAATTTCAAGAAACAGGCAATCGTCAATCTGAGCGCCGCATGCGTTGGTGCATCGGTCAGCCTGGGCTGCGCGCTGGCGGGCTATGGCGTGTGGACATTGATCTATGCGCCGCTGGCGCTGGTGTTCACCCGTGCCATCGGCCTGACGCTGGCGGCCAGACTGTTTGTGCTGCCCAGTTTCGATTTTCGCGGCGCGGGCGGGATCGCCAAATTCGGTGGGGCGTTGATGGCGAGCCACCTGTTCTGGGTGATCCAGACGCAAAGCGACGTATTCATTGCAGGGCGCATCTATAGCGCGCATGACATCGGCCTCTATGCGCAGGCCTTGTTTCTGACCCAGCTGGTCATGTCCAAATTCGTCCCGGCGCTCAATCAGGTCGCGTTTCCGGCCTATGCACGCATGCAGGACGATCTGCCGTCGCTGCGCTGGGGCTTTCTTGGCTCGATCCGGCTGATCACCCTCGCCACCGCGCCGATCTTCATCGGCATCGCGGCGAGCGCGGCACCGCTGATCGAGGTGATTTTCGGGCCCAGCTGGCTGGCGATGGCGCCGCTGATGCATGTGCTGGGTTTCGCCATGCCGCTGATGACGCTGCAAATCCTGTTCGCGCCGCTGCACAATGCACTGGGGCGGCCCGATCTGGCGGTCAAGAATGCCTTTTGCGGGGCATTGCTGTTCGGCAGTGCCTTTGCGATAGGCGCGCAACAGGGCATTTTCGGGCTGGCGCTTGCCTGGCTGATCGCATCGCCATTGCTATTGTTCGTGACGATTACCCTGGGGCGACCGCTGACCGGGCTGCGCCTCGCCGATATTGCCGCCGCCGCTGCCCCTGGCATCGCCTGCGCGTTGGCGATGGGAGCGATCGTCTTTGGCTTTGATGTCGTCGCCGCGCCGCATATCGCGCCGATTCCGCATCTGCTGCTGCTCGTCGGGCTGGGCGGCATCAGCTATGCCGGGCTTGCCTGGACGTTCCAGCGCCCGACGGTCGAGCGGCTGATCGGCATTCTGCGCCGCCGCGAGGCTCCGGCCTGAGGGCTGTCGTGCGGCGGTTCAGGCCCCCGATATATAGTCGCGCATCGCCGCTGCTTCGGCTTCGATCCGCTCGATCCGGTATTTGACGAGATCGCCGATCGACACAAAGCCGACCAGACGATCGCCATCGACAACCGGCAAATGGCGAATCCGTCGCCGCGACATCAGCGACAAAGCCGACAGTGCCGGCGTGTCCGACGATATGGTGATTGCCGGGCTGGTCATCACATCCCCCACCACCAGATCAAGCGCGGCGTTGCCGTGACTGTTGAGGCAGTGGATGACATCGCGTTCGGAAAATATTCCGATCACCGCATCGCCATCGACCACCGGGACAGCGCCGATGCGCCTTTCGGTCAGTCGAGCGACCACAGTCTTTACCGTTTCATCGCCGCTGGCGCTGAACACCGGCCCGTCGCGCCCCGCCAATATTGCCTGGATCGTCATGTCGCTCTCCTCTCGCTGCCGCGCCGGTGCAGGCTATCATGACATATGGCGCAACGAAACCGCCGCGAATGGCTTTCCCGCAGCGGCTGCCCGGCCTAAGAGATGGCATGACCAAGATATCTCAACTCGACGACCCTGTGGTCGCGTCCTACGCATGGCGGCGCTATCGTCGGCTGATGCTGTGGATGGCGCTGGCGGCTTTGACCAGTTCGGCGATCGCCATCGCCATTCTCCACAGCCGCAACCCCGACGCCAGCATCCATCTATTCATCGCCGCAGCGGCGGGAGTGTTCCTTTCTGTATTGCTTGGCGCGGCGCTGATGGGGCTGGTGTTCCTGTCGGCAGGAACCGGGCATGACGATTCGATCGAAGACCTGCTCGAAGAGGAACGCAACCGGCCATGAGCGACCCGGCATCCCCCCAATCGGTGCGGGCCGTGGTCCGCGACGGGCGCGAACCGGTATTGCGGGTCGCCCCGGCGCACCGCGACATCAACAGCAACGGCCATATTTTTGGCGGCTGGGTGCTGTCGCAGATGGATATCGCTGGCGGTATCGTCGCCGGGCGCATCTGTCAGGGGGCGTGCGCCACGGTGGCGATCGAATCGATGGCATTCATCGCGCCCATCCTGTTGCAGGATCTGATATCGGTTTATGCGGCGGTGGAACGGCGCGGCCGGACATCGGTTGCCATCCGGCTCGACGTGATTGCGACCCGCGAGCGCGGGCAAACCGAAGTAAAGGTGACCAGCGGGGTGTTCACCTTTGTCGCGCTGGACGACAACCACCGGCCACGTCCGCTGCCGGCCGAGTGAAGCGACCGGCCGAGCGGGCGATCATCCGATCGTCGCATCCGGATCGCTGCGGTCGACCACCAGTTCGGCGATGCTGTCGAACAACGACTGCATGGCAATCGGCTTGAACAGCACGGCATCGGCACCGGCGGCGAGACATTCGTCTTCCAGTCCAGGCGAGGCATCGGCGGTGACAACGATGATCGGTAGATGACGCAGCGCATCGTCGCGCGACCGCAGAGCCTCTATCACCGCAAAGCCGTCCATCTCGGGCATGCGCAGATCGAGCAACAGGACATCGAATTCCTCGCGCTCGAGGCGGGCAATCCCGCTGCGTCCGCCATCGGCCTCGGCCAGCGGAAGCCCCGCAACGAACAGCATGTCCCGAACGACGCGACGGTTCATCGCATCGTCTTCAATGAATAATATGCGCATTACATCCGGCCCATGGGGGCGACCCGTTTATGTTCTGGCCCCATTTCATCGTCGCCGATGGCCGCTTGCGGCACGCTAGGCAAGCGCGGAATCTGTTTTGCATCAATAGTTTGGTCGAAAGATGCGAGCGCACTGGCGATCGCATTGCGGGAGAACGCAACATCGTTCGGCCGGGAACCGCCCATACCCGCCATATCCATCTCTCCCGACGGCGGACCGACAAGGATCGTGCGCGCCGAAGATGCTTCATCCCAGCCGTCGGCTGCCGAAACCCGTTGCCATGCTGCCCGATCGACCAGCAGAGTCAAGGACTTGCGCGCAATCGCCGCGGCAATGGCGTCGTCGGTGTCGACGAGATGCACTGTATATCCTTCGCGGCGGACGATTGCGCCGAGCATCGCAGCGCGCATCGGATCATTGGCGATGACAGCAATGGCGTGCTGTCCACCATCCTGGCTGTCGCAATCAGCGGCGCTGCCACGCGGTAGAGCGATTGTGCGCGATTCGGTTGCATCGACCGCCAGCCATGGCAGGCTGACGGTAAAGCATGATCCTTCACCTTCGACACTGGTCAGCGCTATGTCGCCGCCCATTGCCCGCGCGAGCTGGCGACAGATGGCAAGACCAAGGCCGGTGCCGCCATAATTGCGGGTTCGAGTGTTATCGACTTGGCGGAACATGTCGAACACCGCGCCCTGCCATTCGGGCGCGATTCCGATACCGGTATCGGCCACGCTGAGCTGCAAGCCATCCTGACCGTCGACCGTCTCGACCGCCAGCGTGACGGTGATCCGGCCGGCCTGCGTGAATTTGAGCGCATTGCCAACCAGGTTGAAGACGATCTGGGTCAGCCGGTCACCATCGACCATGGCGATCGGCGAGGGGAGCTGCATATCGCACAGGATGCTGAGCCCGCGCCCCGCCGCCTGCTCCTCGAACAGGCGGGTGACACGGCCGATCAGCGCGGCAATATCGGTCGGGCGCGGCGTGATGACGAAGCCGCCATGTTCGATCTTTGCGACATCGAGAATATCGTCGACCAGCGCGCGCATCGTCGATCCCGCGTCATGCACCAGTTCGATCTGGGTGCGCAGGCGCGCGGGCAGCGCTGTATCGGCCAGCATGATCTGCGCCATGCCGAGGATACCGTTGAGCGGCGTGCGCAATTCATGGCTGG
The DNA here is from genome assembly GCA_031397785.1 of Sphingomonas sp. Taxonomy (GTDB): domain Bacteria; phylum Pseudomonadota; class Alphaproteobacteria; order Sphingomonadales; family Sphingomonadaceae; genus Sphingopyxis. The sequence goes on from JANNMK010000282.1 coordinate 4,740, forward strand.
TCGAGGCGAGAAATTCGGTCTTGGCAGCAAGCGCGCGTTCGAGTTGCTGGTTGACGATGCCAAGTTCTGCGCTGTCGGCGCGGGCGCGGTTTCGGGCGCGGATCGCGATGAGCAACAGGCTGCCGAGCAGTCCCACGACAACCAGAGCGGCGATCACCAGCAATATGGTCACGGTTCGCTGAAATTCGACCTCGCGCTCCAGCGTCGCAGCCTTGAGCTGGGCAATGCGCGTGGTCTGTGCATCGGACTGGAATTGCGCGGCGAGCAGCGCGGACCGAGTCGACGCGATATCGGCGGCGTCGGCCAGTTCGATGCGGCGCACGGCTTCGAGCTGTTGCAGCGCGGCGGGGGTTTCGCCCTGGGCGAGATAGATTTCGTAAGCGGTGAAACGCAGCTTCCACAGAGCAGAGCGCCCGTCCTCAATATCCACCCCGC
>JANNMK010000287.1:0-8273 GCA_031397785.1 Sphingomonas sp.
GGCTTGGGTTTTCTCTGCCTTCCCCTAACGCAGGCGTTAGCGGCTTTTCTCTTGAGCGCGCCTTCCCCTAACGCAGGCGTTAGCGGCTTCTTTCTTAGGCGCGCCTTTTTGTAACGCAAGCGTGTCCGGTTCGATCGTCGACCTGGACGGCCGATCGCCAGACCCGCGGTGTCGCGCGGCCATCAATCATCGTCATCGTCCCAGTCTTCGTCGTCGTCCCAATCATCATCGTCCTGGGCGGCGTCGCCTGCTGCCGAGGGTGGTTCGGGTTCGAGTTCCTTGAAGAAGCTCTTGAGATCGATCACCTGATGCACGGCGCGTTTGAGTTCGCCGGACAATGTGCTGGCGAGCGCTGCGGCCTCCACCCGGATGCCGCGGCGGCGCAATTTATTGGCGAGATAGGAAAAATCGCCATCGCCGGTGACCAGCACCACGACATCGGGCCGGGCGTCGATCGAAAATTCGAGCGCGTCCATCGCCATCAGCATGTCGATATTGGCAGCAAAACGTGGCGGTTCGTAGCCGAACAACTGTTTGCCACGCCAAGCCACCACCATGATACCGTGATTTTCGAGCGCCATCCTGAGCCGATGTTTGCTGTCATATGCGCGCGCCCAATTGTCGGGCATATCGTCCGGCCGACGTTCGGGCGGCAGGCCGAGATAGACGACCATTTCGACGATCTGCCGATGCCCGCCATCGCGCAGCCAGTTTCTGAGCGCCACGATATCCGGACGGAAACCGGCGGCGCGGGCCCCCTTTTGAAAATTGGCTTCATCGACGAAAATCAGGGTGCGCATGAAAACTCCTGTGGACAAGAAACCGGTACGAGAAGCGTGAAGGTCTGGCGCAGCGCAAGGCGTTTGGGAAGGGGCCGGGTTTTGAAAGTCCACCAAGTCCTCACCAAATCGGCCATGGCGGGGGGATAAAGCGACAAAGTATACGCGTGCAGCCCCTCAGACTGTCTCCTTTGTCGCTTTAGCCCTGTCGATCCGCCAGATGATGAAACCGATAGCGCCACTGCCCCGGACCCCCTAAAACAACCAGATAGGCTGTTATTATATCAGATGCGAGCCATGTAGGACAGCAGTGATGGGCGTGGCCGGCAAGCATTGCAAAAGCCGCGTGATCCGCCAGTATCGCCGCAAACGAGACAGGGAGGGGCCGGAATGACCGCAGCCATGATATCGCCGGAACTGTCGGCAACGATCGTCGACCCGCACGCCTATCAGGCGGGCGAGCCGCTGGATGCGGCATTCGCGCAAATCCGCCGCGACACGCCGTTCGCGCGCACCACGCCGACCGAACATGACAGTTTCTGGGTGGTGTCGCGCCATGCCGATGTGATGGAGATCGAGCGGCGCGCCGATCTGTTCCAGAACAGCCCGCGCGCATCGGTGATATCGCCGCGCGAAAGCGAGGCAGTGGTGCGGTTCCTGACCGGCGGCGAGGCCAATCTGATCCGCAGTCTGGTCGCGGTCGACGGGCCCGAGCACAAGGCGCTGCGCGGCGTGGTGTTTCCGGCGATGACCCCGCAGGCGGTGCGTAAAATGGAGCAGAATGTCCGGGAAATTGCCCGGAAATATGCCGCGGAAATGCTGGAAATGGCCCCGCAATGCGATTTCGCCGAGGATATAAGCTTCTGGTATCCGCTGCGGGTGATCATGACCGTGCTGGGGGTGCCGCCCGAGGACGAGAAATATCTGATGCGCCTGACCCAGGAGCTTTTCTCCCCCGGCGACCCCGAACTTAATCGCGCCAAGAAAGAGGTCACTCCGGCCGAAGCGCTGCAACTGCTGGTCCAGACCAACAGCGACCTCGAAAGCTATTTCGGCGAGGTGACCAAGCGGTTCAGGGCCAATCCCGACGATGCATGCGTCAATTCGCTGATCGCCAATGCGCGGATCGACGGCGACTATCTGACCCACCGGCAGATCATGGGCTATTACATCATCGCCGCCACCGCCGGGCACGACACGACGTCCAACACCACCGCCGGTGCCCTGTGGGCGCTGGCCGAGCGGCCCGACTTGCTGGCGCGGCTGAAGGCCGATCCGTCGCTGATCGGGGCGTTCGTCGACGAGAGCATCCGCTGGGTGACGCCGGTCAAGCATTTCATGCGCACGGCGGTGCAGGACACCGAATTCCAGGGCCAGGCGATCAAGGCCGGCGAATGGCTGATGCTGCCCTATCAATCGGCCAATCGCGACGAGGCGGCGTTCGACGATCCGTTCGCGTTCGACATCGACCGCAAGCCCAACCGCCATGTCGCCTTTGGCTATGGCCCGCATGTCTGCGTCGGCCAGCATCTGGCCAAGATGGAGATGCGGCTGTTGTGGGAGGAACTGCTGCCCCGGCTGGCGACGCTCGAACTTGACGGCGTGCCCGAACGGACACGGTCCAATTTCGTGTGCGGGCCCAAGCATGTGCCGGTGCGGTTTTCAGCGGCCTAAAGGGGCGAGTGCGCATGGTGCCGTTCAAGCTGTGGCAGTGCCTCAACTGCGGCTATATCTATGATGAGGCGGCGGGGGATGCGGCAGAAGGCTTTGCGCCCGGCACGCGCTGGGCCGATATTCCCGATGACTGGATTTGCCCGCAATGCGGCACCGACAAGAGCGAATTCGAGATGGTGGAAATATAGCGGCGGCCTAGTGTGCTGGAGTGGTGCGCCGGAGTGGTGCGCCGGAGTGGTGCGCCCGGGTGGTGATAAAGCCAAGCAGCGGGCGATATCCCCGCCTGTTTTTCATGCGCGGGCAAGCGTGCGGGAAATTCGCGGGCCCGGGCCGACAAGCATAGCTTTATCATTTCAATTCAATCGCTTCATCGGGCCAAGTATCCGGATGAGAAATACTGCTGGTTTCTGATCCTATTCCATGGTCCCATTACCCCCTGGATTATGGGCAGGGGGCGATGTCGTGCGAAATCGGATAGTTTTTACCACGGCTGCGGGCGGCGCGTCCGACCGGCGACGGGGCAAATGGCGTCGTAGCGGCTTTCTCGTCTGCGGTTGCAGCGGCGCGGCGCTGATGATCGCCAGCCCGGCGCTGGCCGAATGCACCCCCGATCCCGTCGTGCCGTTCGATACGGTGATCTGCGAAGGCATGGATGCCGATGGCATCATCGTCGATGCGACCGGGGTCGTCGTCACCGTTGCTGCCGGTGCCGAGGTCGAGCGGATAAAGTCGACCGCGCAGCTGCTATCTCCCGACGATTTTCCCACTGTCTATCAGGCCGCGATCATCGACGGGACGGTGCACGGCATCATGGTCGAAAGCGGACCGCCGTTCGCCGGGGCGCATTTTGCGCCATCGACCACTATCGCGATCACGGTCGGCGAGAGCGGGCGCATAGACCGGGACGGCATCGACCTGATTGCGACGCCCGCCACCGATGGCATGGCTGATCCGCGCGACCGGTCAGCCACCGCCGAAATCGTCAATGCGGGGATCATCACATCGACACAGGCCTATGCGATGCGTGCCACCGAGCCCGATGTGACGGGTTTCGTATCCATAGCAAACCTCGCGACCGGCGTGATCGACGGGATTTACGGAGCCATCGGCACACTGATCAACGACGGCACCATACAGGGGGCCGGAGGAAGCGCGATCGTTGCAACACTGAGCGACTATCCGTTTCTGGCGCAGCGCGAAATCGTCAACCGGGGCCTGATCGGCAGCGCAGGGGCCGCACCGACGATCGACCTGGCCAGCCTTTCCTATGGCGGCGGGGCCACGATTACCAACAGCGGCGCGATCGTCAACAGGGGGACGGGGGCGGCCATCAGCCAGCGATCGGGCAGCGTCAGCCTGTTCAACGAGGCGGGCGGCATCATCAGCAGTGACGGGGAGACCGCGATTTCGCTGGCATCGCAAGGCTTTGGCAGCGAGATCGTCAATGCAGGAACGATCAGCGCGCAGCGGGTGGCGATTTCGTCCGGAACCGGGCTGCGCCTGCGCTCCAGCGGAGCCATCATCGGCGATGTGCGGGCAATCGGGCCGGACGCTTATGGCAGTTCGATCGACATCAGCATGGGCGGCACGGTGGACGGCGACATCCTGCTGGGCGATGGCGACGACCTGGTCATCGCCGACTATGGCGACAGCGGCAATCCGTTCGGCGGCGTCACCGGCCGGGTGGATGCCGGGGCCGGGAATGACCGGTGGCTGGCCTATTTCGCCCGCGATACGGTGCTGACCGGCCGCATCGCCATGCCGCGCAGTTTTGAAACCATGGCCTTTGGCATCGGCGACGGTGTGACGCTGGAACTCGGCGCGGGCTTTGCCGCGCGTCAGGGCATCATATTGAGCGGCGCCTGGCAGAAAGATTATGCCACTGACCTGGCCACATTCATCAACAGCGCGACGATCAACGTGCGCGGCACGGCGCTTGCCAACGACGATTCGCCCTATGCTGCGCTGGCGGTGATCAATCGCGGCACGCTGATCGGGCGGTTGCAGTCGGCGGACGATTTCGCTGTCGATCTGTCCAATCTTAATCTGGCAAGCAACGAAGGGACGATCCGCGGGATCGGTGGCGGTGGCGTCCGCTATGCCGGGATTGTGCCGTTCACGAACAGCGGAACGATAATCGCCGACGATGTCGCATTTGAGGGGATCGGCGGCACGCTGGACAATAGCGGGACGATAAGGTCGATCGCTGGGACGGGCGCGCGCATCGTGGCGTCGGCCGGTGATATATCGTTCAACAGCGGCACCATCAGGGGCGGCCGGGTCGGATTCGATCTGTCGGCCGAACTCGTCAACACAGGATTGATCACCTCGCTCGAAACCGGGGTGGCGATCTCCTTTTACGGCATATTGCGCAACGAGCGGGATGGTGTCGTTTCGGGCCGTGCGCGCGCGATCGGGGCATCGGCGCTGTGGGGCTATGTCTCCCGGGCGACCGTCATCAACGCCGGGCTGATCGATGGCGATGTCGACATGGCGACCGGCGCGTTTGATGACGCGCCGACCGACAACATATTCGTCATGCTGCCCGGCGGTCGCCTCAACGGCAATCTGATGCTGGGGTCAGGCGGCGATCTGCTGGTGGCCACGCTCGACAGCGATGCGCCGACGGCGATTACCGGAATTACCGGAGCGATCAGCGGCGGCGGTCAGCAGACATTGCGGTATCTGGTCGACAGCGACCGGGTGGCCCGGGTCGGCAATCTGGGCCTGTTTCAGACGGTGGGCTTCGATCTGGCGGAGCAGGCATCGCTGGTCCTCGACTGGACCGGACCGGCAGCGTCACGGCTGGAGTTTGCCGGACAGGGAAGCGCGGACGTCACTGCCGATCTTGTCAACGACGGGTCGCAGCCGCTGCTGTTTTCGGGCGCCCGGTCGGTCCGCTGGCTGATCGACGGGGCCATTGCCGCCCCCGGTCCGATTGCCCTGACCAGCCGTGGCAGTTTGCGCGCCACGCGGTCGGCCGACACGCAATCGCTAGGCGCGGTCGTCTATGGCGGTGCGGGCGTGTTCACCAACGAAGGCAGCATCGTCGTGCGCGATCTCACTGCGCCGTCGCCCTTTGCCCGGATGGTCGGTGTGTTCAACAGCAATGTCGTCAACAATGGCTCCATCCGGGTCGGCGGCGCACTGGCCATCGAAACCGGTTTCGATCAGACGGTGGTCAACACTGGCCGGATCACGCAAATCGCAGGCGATCGCGCCAGCGAGGGTATCCAGCTGCAGGGCGGCACCCTCGACAACAGCGGGCTGGTGCGGGTCGCCGGGACCGCGGTGCTGCTCGATCGCCAGTTCGGCTATGGCCAGTCGCGCGTCGCCAATTCGGGCACCATCGAGAGCACCGGCGGCGTCGCGATCCGCGCGATCAGCGACTATGCTGGGCATGTTGTCACCAACGCCGACGGGGGCCGCATCGTCGGCGCACCCGGCTTTGCGGCGGTGGAGCTGTCCGCCGGGAGCCGGCTCGAGAATGGCGGGACGATCGTCGGCGATGTCGACATGGTCGCCACCGTCATCGCATCGACGCCCTTTTATCCGGGCAGCACATATATCAGCGCCGGCGGGCGACTGACCGGCAATTTGTCGTTCGGCAGTGGCAATGATGCCTATGTGCATCGCGGTGGCAGCGTTTCAGGGACGATCGACGGCGAGCAGGGCGTCGACATGGTCACACTTGTATCGGCCATGACGCGCGGGACGTTCGATCTGGCGCGCGTGCGCAATTTCGAGATACTGACGCTGTCGGGGCCGGGCCGACTTGTGCTGGCAAATGCCGGCGGCTTTGCCCGCATTCACAATGAGGGGAGCGAGCTTGCGATCCTGACCGGTCAGTCGCTGCAGGCATCGACGCTCTATGTGCAGCGCGCTGGCCAGTTGCGGGTCGATGGGCGGCTGGAGGCCCCGGTGGTCAATTTCCGCGCCGGAACCGTATCAGGCAATGGCACGGTTGCATCGAGGGACCTTGCCATCGGCGACGCGATTGTGCTGCCCGGCGGCGACGGCCGGGCCGGGACGCTGACCCTGCTGGGATCCGTGGTTGCCAGCGGTCAGGCGGCCTTTGCGTTCGATATCGGACGATCGGCGCACGACCGGCTGGCAATTGCGGCAAACGGGTCGGTGCCGGGCACCGCGCTGCTCGATGGGTCGGTCTATCTGCTGCCGGTCGGCAACGGTCCGCGGGCCAATATCGACTATCGGCTGATCACCGCGTCCGATGGCGTTTCGGGGACATTTTCCACGGTCATCGGCCGCATCGGTGTGCTGACCCCCAGGCTGATCTATGGCAGCAATGATGTGATCCTGCGGTATGAGGCGGGCAGTCTTGCGGCGCATCTCGGCAGCACGGCGGCATCGCCTGATCGCGCTTTCGCGCTTGCTCTCGACCGTTTGAGAGACGGGTCTTCGGCCAGCCTGGCTGATCTTTATGCCGGGATCGACCTGCTCGACCCATCCGGGCTGGCGGCCAGCTTGTCGGCGCTGCAGCCGGCGGCGATGTGGGACGGTCTGGCCATGAGTTCGCAGCAGAACCAGATGATCACCAGCAGGGTATCCGACCGGATGCGGTTGCACGGCACCGCGCGGCTGGTTGGCGGCAGCTTGTCCCGCTTTGGCAGCGCCGGCGGCGTCCTGGCGGCCATGGCGGGCCAGTCGGGCGCTGGATTGTCGGGCGCCGGATCGTCGGCACCGCAGTTCGGCCTGGCATCGGGCATTCTGTCGGCACCGGGCATCGCCAACGCTCTTCCCGCGACAGTGACGGGATTTGTTTCGATGGGCGTCGATCCCGTTGCCCGGGGTTCGGGAGCGAGAGCATCGTCGGCGCTCGCCCAGGCGGTAAGCCACATCGCTGTCGGCATCGAAACCCAGCCGGATGAGCGCATGATGATCGGCGGCGCGTTCAGCCACAGCGCAGGACTGGGCCGTGCTGGCGCCGATCAATCCCGGTTGCAGGCCAGCCAGACCGTGGTTTACGCCAGCCGGACCTTTGGCCATGGGCTATATGCCGGTGGCCAGTTGTCGATAGCGCAAAATCGGGTTGTGACCCGCCGCGCTGTCGCGATCAGTGACCGGATCGACGGATTGGCCGGCATGGCCGACGTGCTGGCTTACGGGATGCAGCTCGATGCCGGGTGGCAAAGCGGCTTCGCGCCTGGCTTTACCATCACGCCGAGCGCCGGTTTCCGCTATGCGGCCTCGTCTATCGGGATGCTGCGCGAGCGTGGCGGTATCGGCGCGCTGCGCATCGAGGGAATCGATGACAGCAGGATCGAAGGCCGGATCGGTGCCCGTCTCGAAGGCAATGTCTCGCTCGGCAACGGCTGGACGTTCGCCGCCGATATCGAAGTCGATCATGTAACGCGCATCGCGGGCCAGGGGCAGGCATTGACCGTCCGGATCGATGCCGCCGACGCGCTGCGCTTTGATCTGCCGTTAGGAAGCGACCTTGCCGCCTGGACCACCGCGCGTGGCGGTGTGCAGCTGCATTATGACCGATTGGCCATCAAGGCGGGTTTCGCCTTTGATCGGACGAGCATGGGCTATGCCGATACGCAAGCGGTGCTGGAGATTGCCGTTCGCCTTTGACCGCAAGACAGACCGAGCTTGGGTATCGGCGAACTGGAATGGGGTGCGGCGCTTTGCGGTGCTCGTCACGAAGGTGACAAGCTGTCGCTACCGGGGACGTCCGGGGGACATACGGTAGGGGCGCTGGCAGCGGCAGGGGGGTCCAGTGGTTGCGGGGGCAGGATTTGAACCTGCGACCTTCAGGTTATGAGCCTGACGAGCTACCGGGCTGCTCCACCCCGC
>JANNMK010000021.1:0-1702 GCA_031397785.1 Sphingomonas sp.
CGGTGTGCGCGGAGTCTTGGCTCCATGGGCTGGCAAAGCGGCGGTGACGCCCGAATGCGTGGCAGCAATGTCACGGCGCTGGCCCATTAATTGACCACTCCTGAAAAGCTAAGTTGAAACATGGTTCAGGTTTCAGTATAGGCTAAAGCCGAGCAGGTGCAACCGCCCCCGAAATCCCGTTGGTCGTTCAACGGGAATGCGACGAGCGGCCGGAAACCAGCGCACCATATGGGAGGAACATGATGATCCGTTCGAAGGACAGTTTGCGCGCCATTGCACTGGTCACTGCCGCCGTCCCCGCGTTGATCGCCGCTCCTGCCGCCTTTGCCCAGGATGCCACGGACGCCCCTCCCGCGGCCAGCCAGGACGATAGCAATGGCGATCTTGTCGTCACCGCCCGCCGCCGCGAGGAAAATCTGATCGACGTGCCGATTGCGGTCAGCGCCTTTTCGGGCGAACTGCTCGAACAGCGCGGTGCGGTCGACCTCACCGACATCGGCAATATTGTCCCCAACACGACGCTCGAAACCTCGCGCGGCTCCAACTCCACATTATCGGCATTCATTCGCGGCATCGGCCAGCAGGATCCGGTATCGGGCTTTGAACCGGGTGTCGGCATTTATCTGGACGATGTTTATCTTAACCGGCCGCAGGCTGGCGTGCTCGACATCTATGATGTCGAACGGATCGAGGTGCTGCGCGGGCCGCAGGGCACGCTTTATGGCCGCAACACCATCGGCGGCGCGGTGAAATATGTCACCCGCCAGTTGCCACAGGAGTTTTCGCTGCGCTTGCGCGGCACCTATGGCACTTTCGATCAGGCCGAAGGCGTGCTGACGGTGTCCGCGCCGATCGGCGACATCGTGCGCGTCGGCGGCAGCATCGCGCGGCTGTCGCGCGGCGGCTTTGGCGACAATCTGACCACCGGACTGGAGAATTACAACAAGGATGTGTGGGCTGCGCGCGGCACGCTCGAGCTTGGCGGCTATGGCGAACCGGTGCTGATCCGCATCACCGGCGACTATACCAAGGACAATAGCGATCCGCGCGGCGGCCACCGGCTGATCCCCGGGTTGCAATCGGGCGCTCCGGTGCTGGACGATGTGTTCGACACGCGCGGCGGTCTGGTTGATCCCGAACAGGATATCGAAGCCTATGGCGGGGCGATCAACGTGACCGTCGACCTGTCGGACAGCCTGACCTTGCGCTCGATCAGCGCATGGCGACGCGACGATACGCTGACCCCTATCGATTTCGATGCGCTGCCTGCGGTCGATGTCGATGTGCCGGGCGGCTATTTCAACGAGCAGATCAGCCAGGAATTCCAGCTTCAGGTCGATAGCGGACCGCTGACTGGCCTCGTCGGCTTTTACTACCTGGATGCGAGCGCCGACACATTGTTCGATGTCCGGCTGTTTACGACATTCGCCGGGCTGACCGCCTTCACCAAAGCCGCTGTCGATACCGAAACCTATGCGGTGTTCGGCGACTTCAGCTTTGCCTTTTCCGACCAGATCAGCCTGTCGGTCGGCGGGCGCTATACCTGGGACGAGCGCACCGCCAGCATCCTGCGCCAAAATTTTCTTGGTGGCGGCTCGCCCTTCTTTGGCGGCGCAGGTGTGCCATTCGGCGCGGCAAGCACCAATTTTCAGGGCAGCCGCAGCTTCAACAAATTCACGCCGCGCGTTTCGCTGAGCTTCCA
>JANNMK010000079.1:0-5536 GCA_031397785.1 Sphingomonas sp.
CGCAGCCAACGCTTTTCCGACCGGGATCAGGTAATCGCCCGGATAGAACCCCTCGGGGATGGCTCCGATGTCCTCGCCGAGCGCCTCTCGATACCGAAGATGCGCCGAGCGGGCGAGCGTATCGACCTGGCCGCCGGCATCGTTGACATAATATTCGCGCACCACGCGGTGGCCCGAATATTCGAGCAGGCTGGCGAGCGCATCGCCGACCACCGCGCCGCGGCAATGGCCCATGTGCATCGGCCCGGTGGGGTTGGCCGAGACATATTCAATATTGACGAGGCTGTCCCTGCCGATGGTCGAGCGGCCGTAATCGCTGCCCATCCGCGCGATTTCGGCCAGTTCGCCGCGCCAGCTGTCGAGGCCGAGAGTGAGGTTGATAAAGCCCGGACCAGCGAGCGTTGCGGCGGTAATCTCTGGCACGGCGACCAGTTTTTCGATCAAGACTCCGGCCAGAGCGCGCGGATTTGTGCCCGCCGGTTTGGCGAGCACCATCGCAGCGTTGGTCGCCATATCGCCATGCGCAGGATCGCGCGGTGGCTCCAGCGTGATCGCCGCGCGGGCGAGACCGGCCGGGAGGGTGCCATCGGCCTCAAGAGCGTCGAGCGCGGCATCGAGATGCGCGATGATGCGGGTGTAGATCGTCATGTCCATGGTCCGGTTGATGCAGATTCGCTGCTTATGATGCTATCGTCATTCCCGCGACGGCGGGACACAATGTCTGAAGGGCAATCCGGATCGAGCCGGTTCCCGAGGCACGACCGGGTGACCGACCCCGCCTTTGCGGGGACGACTGAACCAGGTCAGCGCGTCACATTATACTGGAGCTGATCCTGGGTGAGCTGAAAGCCAATGAACAGTTCGAAAGTTGCGCGGGCGACGGCGGTGCGGACATCGGGTTCGGACAGCGGATCGGTTGCCGCTTCTTCGTCACCCGCCCGGCGCCTGCGGGTCAGGCGGGCGCGGATGTCATCCGGCAGGGTGGCAGCCGCGCGATCGACATAGGCCCCGGCCGTGCCGTTGCCGGTGCCGCGGGTCGCGCCATCGGCGAAGCGCACGGTGATCTGGTTCTGATCCTTGGCGACGACGGCGGTGCCGCCCTGCACGACAGCGGAATAATAGGGCAGCGTAACATCGCGCGCCGGTCCCGCATCGCGGCGAGTGGCGACGACATCAAACGTCGAGGCGACGTAAACACGGGCATCGGCGTCATTGCAGGTGGTGCGCAGGTTGGTGATCGTGGCGACGACGTCGATCGCGGTCGCATCCCGGCTGGTGGTGGGGTCGAACAGGGTGACGTCGCCGGTGTGGGTGGGCACGCCGACCGCGGGGCAAAGGCTGCGTGACGCAGTGATGCCGACGCCCGACGACAGATCGAGTTCATTGTCGCGGGCGCACGCCGACAAGGCGAGCGCCGCGGCGAGGACGAACAGCGAAGCGCGGGCGGAGCGGAAGTTAAGCGGCATCGGGGGCAACATCCTTGGCATGACGGGCACGACGTTCGGGTTTAGCGCGGCCTGACCTGCTCCTTATCCCTGCCTCCCCGTTCACGCAACCGCGCGGCACTCGCCCCTTGCCGCCAGCCCAATGGCGGCATAAATGCGCAGCATGGACAAGCCTGCTGCCTATGACCCCGATCTTGCCGAGCGCGTCGCCGTGGCAGACCGACCCAGGTTGCGCCTGCTGGTCGCGGCGCCACGGGGATTTTGCGCCGGGGTCGATCGGGCGATCCGCATCGTCGAGCTGGCGATCGAGCGTTATGGTGCGCCGGTCTATGTCCGGCACGAAATCGTCCACAACAAGTTCGTCGTCGATACTTTGCGCAGGCAGGGAGCGGTATTTGTCGAGGAACTGGACGAAGTGCCGGATGGCGTGCCGGTGGTGTTCAGCGCGCATGGCGTGCCCAAGGCGGTTCCCGCCGAAGCCGCGCTACGCGGCCTCGACTTCCTCGATGCAACCTGCCCGCTGGTCAGCAAGGTGCACAGGCAAGCCGAGCGCGCGCATGAAAGCGGGCGGCACATCATCTTCATCGGCCACCGCAATCATCCCGAAGTGATCGGCACATTCGGGCAATTGCCCGATGGCGCAATGACTCTGGTCGAAACCGAGGCCGATGTTGCGGCGCTCGACGTGGCCGATCCGGACAGGCTGGCATTTCTGACGCAGACCACATTGTCGGTCGACGATACAGCCGCGATGGTGGCTGCGCTGCAAGCCCGCTTTCCATCGATCGTTGCGCCCAAGGGCGAGGATATCTGTTACGCGACATCGAACCGGCAGGCGTCAGTGAAGGCGATCGCCAAGGATTGCCAGCTGCTGCTGGTGATCGGCGCGCCGAACAGTTCCAATTCGCAGCGGCTCGCAGAGGTTGGCCAGCGGATGGGCACCGAGGCGCATCTGATCCAGCGGGCGAGCGAAATCGACTGGGCGTGGTTCGATGGTGTCACCACGGTGGGGCTGACCGCCGGGGCGTCGGCCCCTGAGCTGCTGGTGCGCGAAGTCGTCGACCATCTGGCGACGCGCTATACGGTGCACGAGGAACTGGTCGAGACGACAACCGAGGATATGGTATTCAAGCTGCCGCGCGGGCTCGAACCCGCAAGCGCCGCCTGACCCCGGGCGGGTGGCGGTCTATACCCAGGTCGGTGCGGAAGATATTGCCGCGCTGCTCGACCGCTACGGCGTCGGCCCGCTGATCAGCGCCAAGGGCATCGCCGAGGGGGTTGAGAACAGCAATTATCTGATCGATGCGGGCGGCGGGCGGTTCATCCTGACACTCTATGAAAAGCGGGTCGATGTTGCCGATCTGCCCTTCTTCATCGGGTTGATCGACCATCTGAGCAACAGCGGATGCCCGGTGCCCCGGATATTGCCCGATCTGAGCGGCATCCATGTGCAGGAGGTGGCCGGCCGCCCCGCATGCCTGATCCAGTTCCTGGACGGCATATCGGTAAGCCGCCCCACGCCCGCACAGGCGCATGCGACGGGGGCGGCGCTGGCCAAGCTGCATAGTGCCCTGACGCGATTTGCCGGGGGACCGGACAATATGCTGTCGCTGGCGGGCTGGCACAGGCTGGCGGCGCGGATCGGTGCGCGGGCGGACGACATTCTGCCGGGGCTGGCAGCGGAAATTGCCGCCGAACTGATGTTTCTCGATGCGCACTGGCCGCATGATCTGCCGGTATCGGTGATCCACGCCGACCTGTTTCCCGACAATGTGCTGATGACCGGCGATGCGGTCGGCGGGATCATCGATTTCTATTTCGCCTGCCGTGACATCACTGCCTATGACCTTGCCGTGACGCATGGGGCATGGTGTTTCGGACCCGACGGGACGGCCCATCAGCCCGCGCTCGCAGCCGCGCTGGCGGCGGGTTATGCGGGATCGCGGGGTCTGTCCGATGCGGAACGGGCGGCATTGCCGGTGCTGGGACGAGGGAGTGCGTTGCGGTTCCTGCTGACGCGCAGCCTCGACTGGCTGGAGACACCGGCCGATGCGCTGGTCGCGCGCAAGGACCCGATTGCCTATTTGCGGCGGCTGATGTGGTACCGGGGTGCAACGGCGGCGGACATCGCCGGGCGATGAGCGAGGCCACCCAGCAGACTGTAGTGATCGCCACCGATGGCGCGTGCAAGGGCAATCCGGGCCCGGGCGGCTGGGGTGCCGTGCTGCGATTCGGCACGGTCGAGCGCGATCTTTGCGGCGGTGAGCGACTGTCGACCAACAATCGCATGGAAATGATGGCGGCGATCATGGCGCTGGAAACGCTCAAGCGGCCATGCAAAGTCATATTGACCACCGACAGCGTCTATGTCCGCGATGGCATCACCAAATGGATCCACGGCTGGAAGCGCAACGGCTGGCGCACCGCATCGAAAAAGCCGGTCGCCAACGCCGAATTATGGCAGCGGCTGGATGCGGCCTGCGCGCGCCACACCATCGACTGGCGATGGGTCAAGGGACACGCCGGAGATGCCGACAACGAACGCGCCGATCGGCTGGCTAGCGATGCGGCGATAGCGGCGGGGCGGACCTGAACCGCTAGACAAAACGGGCAGGCGAATATTGCGCGGGGTCGATATGTGCGACCCAATCGGGCAATGGCCGTCCGAGCAGCAGCGCCGCGGCCACTGCCGAGGCAGCAGGCGCGGTCTGAATACCAAAGCCACCCTGACCGACGCACCAGAAATAGGCCGGGTTGTCGACGGCAAAACCATAGACCGGCAACCGGTCGGGCGCGAAGCTGCGCAGCCCCGCCCATGATTGTTCGACCCGCTCCACTTTCCAGTCGACGACCTGTTCGAGCCGGTCGATGGCGATGGCGATGTCCAGCTCTTCCGGCGCGGCATCGACTGCATCGCTGAGCGTTTCGTCGTGCGGGCTGAGCCACAATTTTCCGCCCGCCTCAGGTTTGAAATAGAAGGTGCCGTCGAGGCTGGCGACATGGGGAAGGTCGTCGGGAACCGGCGGATCGACGCGCAGCTGGACCAGCGTCCGGCGGTAGGCGGTGATGCCGATCGGTGCGACGGCGGCGCGGCGCGCGACCTCGTCCGCCCAGGCACCGGCGGCATTGACCAATATGCCGGCGCCGATACTGCCCTGCGGCGTGGTGAGCGTCCAGCGATCCGGTTCGTCCATGGCGGCGGTCAAAAGTTCGGCGCGGGTCTGGACCACGGCACCTGCACGGCGGGCGCGGGCGAGGCAATCGCCGTGCAGCCCGGCAACGTCGATGTAGGCGCAGCTTGGCTCACGCACGCCGATGGTCCAATCGGGGCGAAGTCCGGGGATCAGCCCCTGGGGATCGATGGCTTCGAGGGCGATGCCGCTGCCTGCGAATTTCGCCATGAACGCATCACGCGCCGCGCGGTCGCTCTCCCGCCCGACCTGGATTGCGCCGAGCGGTGCAAGCCAGCCGCCTGCGGCAAGCGGCCCGGCGGATGCGGTGGTCAATGGCTGAATGGCTGGCCCGCCGTAAGTTTCACTCCAAAATGCGGCGGACCGTCCGGTTGCATGACGGCCCGGCTGATCCTCCGTCTCGAGCAGCAGGACACTGGCATGCGGTGCCACTTGCGCAGCCAGCCCGGCCCCGGCGATACCCGCACCGACGATGACAATATCATAATAGGTCATGGATTTGCGCTGGCCTTTGCAAGAAACATGTCGATCCGGGCGAGCACATCGTTGCGGAGCGCATCGGCTTCGCGCAGCAGTTCATGCGCGGCATCAGGGCCATAGACGTGCAGCGTTGCATTGGGGAGCCGCGCCGCATCGCGCACGATGGCCTTGCAGGACACCAGTTTGTCGGCCTGGGTTGCGAGCAGCAACAGCGGGGTGTGAACCCCCTCCAGCACACCGGGCCGCGCCAGCCCGGCGAACGAGGCATAAGCCCGTTCGACCCAGCGCCAGCTCCCCGGCCCCAGCAATGTCTGCGGTTCTGCCTCGTGCCAATATTGCTCGTCGGCATAGCGGTCGGCATCGTGGGTCAGCAGCGCCTGGCGCAACTTGACCGGACTGCCGGGCTTTTCGCTCATGCTC
>JANNMK010000112.1:0-7853 GCA_031397785.1 Sphingomonas sp.
GGTGCTGACCCGGCCATCCTATGTGCTTGGCGGACGGGCGATGGAGATCGTCGATTCGGTCGAGCAGTTGGAATCCTATATCGAAACGGCGGTTCGCGTCTCGGGCGACAGCCCGGTGCTGATCGACCAGTATCTGCGCGATGCGATAGAGGTTGATGTCGATGCGATTTGCGACGGCGTCGATGTGGTGATCGCCGGATTGCTGCAGCATATCGAGGAGGCGGGTGTGCATTCGGGCGACAGCGCCTGTTCGATCCCGCCCTATAGCCTGTCGGGCGAGATCATCGCCGAAATCGAGCGGCAAACCGATGTATTGGCGCGCGCCCTGTCGGTGCGCGGGCTGATGAATGTGCAGTTCGCGGTCAAAGGCGACATCGTCTATCTGATCGAGGTCAACCCGCGCGCCAGCCGGACGGTGCCGTTCGTTGCCAAGGCAATCGGCGCGCCGATTGCCAAGATCGCGGCACGAGTGATGGCGGGAGAAATGCTCGCCAACCTGCCGCCGATCGACCGGCATATCGCGCATGTCGCGGTTAAGGAGGCGGTCTTCCCCTTTGCCCGCTTCCCCGGGGTCGACCCGGTGCTGTCTCCCGAGATGCGATCGACCGGCGAGGTGATGGGAATCGACGCTGATTTTGCAACCGCCTTTGCCAAGGCACAATTGGGCGCAGGCGATGCGCTGCCCGAGACAGGCCGCGCCTTCGTTTCGGTCAAGGACAGTGACAAGGAACGGGTGCTGGGTGCCGTCGAACGGCTCGTGGCCAAGGGCTGGACCATCGTCGCAACCGGCGGAACAGCGCGTTTTCTGACCGAACGCGGCGTGCCCGTCGAACGGGTCAACAAGGTCGCCGAAGGGCGACCGCATATCGTCGATCGCATAAAGGATGGCGGCATCGACCTGATATTCAATACCACTGAGGGCTGGCAGTCGCTGCGTGACAGCGCGTCGATCCGCGGGGCTGCGCAGGCCGGCCGGATCCCGTCCTACACGACGGCGGCGGCCTGCGATGCGGCGGCGCTGGCGATTGCAACGACATCTGTCGCAAGGCTTGATGTGCGGCCTTTGCAATCCTATTATGCTGGCGCATCCACCCCGGCGGCGCTGCCTGAGCTTATAGCGCCCTGATCCCCCAGACAGGATGGACGGCCCGATGGGCCATGCGGCGAGGGCAGAGCCATCGCCGCCTCTTGAGGTTTTGACGAAGGACATCTGAGACTATGGCGAGTGTTGAAAAAATCCCGATGCTGGAGGAAGGGTATCGGCAGATGAGCACGCTGCTCGTCGCGCTGAAGGCCGAACGCCCGATCATCGTGGACGCCATCGAAGAAGCGCGTGCGCACGGCGATCTGTCCGAAAACGCCGAATATCATTCGGCCAAGGAACGTCAGGGCCAGGTCGAGGCATCGATCGCCGATTTCGAGGACAAGCTGAGCCGTGCCCAGATCATCGATCCGACAACGCTGTCGGGCGACCGCATCGTTTTCGGCGCGACGGTGACGCTGATGGACGAGGACGACAAGCCGATCCGCTACCAGATCGTCGGCCAGGCCGAAGCCGATGCCAAGGTCGGGCGGATCAGCTACAATAGTCCGCTGGGTCGCGCGCTGATCGGTCGCAAGGTCGACGAGGAAATCGAAGTGACCGTGCCGTCCGGCGATCGCTGGTTCTCGGTTGCCAAGATCGAGTTCATCTGATCGCCAGCGCCGTCAGATCCAGCCATGTTACGATGGCGATTGCTGCCGTGACGTCGGCGGCATGGGTGCTGGCGCTGATTTTCAATCGTTTCGTCGATGCAGCGACAACCGGCGGGTTCGTGCCCGGCCGGGTGTTCGGCGACGTCACGGTAATCGGTGCGCTGCCGGTCGCGCTGACGCCGCTGACCGCGACGCTCATCCATGCTGATCTCCTCCATCTCGGCTTCAATATGCTGATGCTGATCTGGTGCGGTCGTCAGGTCGAACCGGCGCTGGGCGGCAAATTGCTGGCACTGCTCTATGTCGTCGGCGCTTACGGCGCGGCGCTGGGACAGTGGGCCCTCTATCCCGCAGACCCCTCGGTCATGATCGGCGCCAGTGGCGCGGTGTCCGCAGTGGTTGCGGTCTATGCGCTGGTGTTCAGCGAACAGCGGGTGCGCAAGATCGGCCCGGTACCGGCGCATATCGTGCGGGCGCTATGGCTGGGGGCGGCATGGGTGGCAATCCAGACCGCTATCGGCCTGGGGTTCGGCGCGACCAGCGGGATGATCGCGGTGGGCGCGCACATCGGCGGGTTTGTCACCGGTCTGGTGATCGCAAGGCCGTTGTTGCGCTTGCGCTTTCGCGGCGGCGTGCGTCCATAGCGTTTAGGGCGTGTCGCTGGCGTCAGGGCTAAGCAGTCGGTGGAGGTGGACGACAACATAGCGCATTTCGGCATCGTCGACGGTGCGCTGGGCTGCTGCACGCCAGGCTTTTTCCGCCGATTTGTAATCGGGGAAAAGACCGACAAAATCGATTGCCTGAAGGTCGGTAAAATCGAGCGTGCGCGGATCGCTGACGCGACCGCCGAAAACGAGATGCAATTTGGCCATGGTGCGCCCGGGTACGAGAGATGAAAGAGCGCGGGCCATTAGCAACCGGCGGCGGTGGCGGCAACCAACCGCCACACAGGACGCGCATTCATTGATGGCTGCCCCAGCAAGCTGAGGTCAGGCGTCCCAATCCTCGATCTCGTCTTCATCGTCGGCGGGTTTCGATGCGGAGCCGAGGCGGTTGGCGAGGAAGCCAAGCACGATGCCCGCCGTAATGCCGATGGCAATGGCAACGATGGGACGTTCGGCGACCAGCCCGCGCGAGGCGAAAACCGCCTTGCCAACCGCCTGCTTGCCGCGCGCGGCGGCGCGACTGCCGAGATCGAGTCCCGTAGCGGCGAGATCACGACCGTCTCCGGTCAGCGTGTCAACGCGAGTGCGCGCAGTGCCATAGGTCGAACCGATGCGTGAACGCGCAGTAGCCGCAGCTTCGCGGGCGCTGTGCGACAGCGAATCGACGGCGGCGCGGGCGGTTTCACGCCCCTCGTCGAGGCGTGCTTTCCAATTCTGGTCGGTCATGGGGGAGATACTCCTGTTCCTCGTCATCGGCTGTTTCGTCAACCGGTTGGGCGGTCTGGTTGTTCCAATCGCCGTTCGCCCGATTTTCGGCGGTCTGGGCGTCAAAATCAGGGGCCGCGTTGAACGGCAGATGTCCGGCGAGCCAATCATAAGCCCGCTTCAGCCTGCCGGGCCCGTGGCGCAATAGCGGATCGCGAAAGGTCCATGCGAGCAAAGCGGCGAGCGCTGCCCCCGATGCGACGGGGTGCCGCCGGACGTGAGCGACGGCATCGGCTGTCGTATCGGCTACAAGTTTTTCCGCACCGACCAGCGCGTCGGTTTTGAGCCGGGATGGCAACAGACGCGCGCGCGTCGCGGCGATACGCAATCTCAGCCGTTCACGCTGGGCCGCGGTGGCGGCTGCGGCCGCTGCCAGCCGGTGGTCGCGGCGGTGAGTCATCGGCGACCGATCATCGTTTGAGCGCATCGAGCGCGGATTTGACCCGGCGGGTGCCCGATCTTGCGCGCAGGGCCCCGAACAAGGCGACCAGCAACAATGCGCCGGGAACGATCAACGCCGCCGCCCATTCGCCGGTCACCGTGGCGAGCGCTATCATCAGTCCGATGGCCAGGCTGAGCAGGGCGACGACGGCGCAGGACAAGGCGATGGTCCACCACATCGAGATATCGCGGATTTCGCTGCCGACAACGCCCATTGCGGTGCGAGCAAGTGCCAGTTCCTTATTGGCAGTGGCACGGGCCTCGTCAATCAGCAGCCGGATCGCCCCCATGGGCGACGCTTCGTCGGTCGAACCGATCACGTCGACCGTCTCGACCACATCGTCGAGATCGGCAGCGATGCTGCCGACCGAGCGCTGCGGGGGAGTATCGTTCTGCGCTGGCGAGGGACTGTCCCCGGTCGGAGACAGTCCCTTGTCCAATCCGGCTGGTGCGGCGGGAGCGGTCAATTACCGGGGTCCGTTGGGTAAGGCGCGGGTTGCGGTTGCGGCCGGGGTCAGCTGCCTTTGCCGCGCAGCATCCGGGCCAGCATGAAGCCGACCACGGCGGCACTGCCGATCGCGACCGCCGGGCTCTTGCGCACGAAATCGCGCGTTGCGGTCACCAGTTCGTCGAGATCCTTCTCATCGAGCGATTCGGCAAGACCGGCAACGGTCGACGCGGCGGAACGGGCGAAGTCGCCATATTGCTTGCCGAGCTTGTCATCGACCTGAAGCGCGGAATCATCGATTACTTTTGCCAGGCTTTCGAGACCTTCGGCAGCGCGGGTCTTGCCCTGCTGGGCGGCCGAGCGGGCGCGATCGCCAGCCTGCGCGGCCAGCTTGCCCATTTCGTCGCCGATTTCGCTCGCCTTGCGCTGCGCCTCTGCACGGATGGTGTCGGTGGTTGAAGCGATCTGGCTGCGGATCGGCGACGGGGTGGTCGCTGCGGGTGTTGCATCGCCGTTGGCAGCCTTGCGCTTGGGCGCTGCAGGCGAGGATGATTTTCCCTTGGACGCGGCGGTGCGTTTGGATTTGGGGGCAGTGGAAGCGGTGTCGGCCATGGGGGCATCCTCCTGTTGTCGTAAATGGTCCGGGTCAGCGCCGCGCATGATCGTTCGAGCTATAGTCGTCCGATGCGGCGGGCCGGTCACGCAACACAACGAATAGCGCAACCGCAGGTTCCGTCAAACCGCAGACTTGCGATTTGCCTTTGCCTGCGCCGCTTCCTAAAGCGCGGCCATGCTGCCCGCGCCGATGCCGGGCGCCCAACGGGGAACCTGCCATGACCGCGATCATCGACATCCACGGCCGCCAGATTCTCGACAGCCGGGGCAATCCGACGGTCGAAGTCGATGTCCTGCTGGAAGATGGCAGTTTCGGGCGGGCGATGGTGCCATCGGGCGCGTCGACAGGTGCGCACGAAGCGGTCGAGCTGCGCGATGGCGACAGCAGCCGCTGGCTGGGCAAGGGCGTGCAAAAGGCGGTCGATGCGGTCAATGGCGAACTGACCGATGCGGTTATCGGCCTGGATGCCGAAGACCAGCGCGATGTCGACCGGGCGATGATCGAAGCCGACGGGACGGACAACAAGGGCAGGCTGGGGGCTAACGCGATCCTCGGCATCAGCCTGGCGGCGGCACGGGCGGCGGCGGATGCGCGCGGATTGCCGCTTTACCGTTATGTCGGGGGCGTCGGATCGCATGTATTGCCGGTGCCGATGATGAACATCATCAACGGCGGCGCGCATGCCGACAATCCGATCGATTTTCAGGAATTCATGATCATGCCGGTCGGCGCGGAAAGCCTGTCCGAAGCCGTGCGCTGGGGATCGGAAATTTTCCACACGCTCAAAAAGACACTGCACGCCGAAGGGCATGCCACCGGGGTCGGCGACGAGGGCGGATTTGCCCCCAACCTCAATGGCACGACAGCCGAGCTGGATTTCGTCATGCGGGCGATCGAGGCGGCGGGGTACCGGCCGGGCGAGCAGGTCATGATCGCGCTCGATCCGGCGGCGACCGAGTTTTTCCATAACGGCCGTTACGAGCTGGCGGGTGAAGGCAAATCGCTGAGCCCCATGGAAATGGTCGACTATTATGCCGATCTCGTCGCGCGATACCCGATCGCGTCGATCGAAGATGGCATGGCGGAGGATGATTTCGAAGGCTGGCTGGCGATTACCCAAAAGCTCGGCGCGGGCACGCAGTTGGTCGGCGACGATCTGTTCGTGACCAACAGCGCGCGACTGGCTGACGGGATCGCCCGGGGCCTCGCCAATTCGCTGCTGGTCAAGGTCAATCAGATCGGCACATTGACCGAGACACTGGATGCGGTCAGCCTGGCGCAGCGATCGGGCTATACCGCGGTCATGTCGCACCGGTCCGGCGAAACCGAAGATTCGACGATTGCCGACCTCGCGGTCGCGACCAATTGCGGGCAGATAAAGACCGGCAGCCTGGCGCGGTCCGACCGGCTGGCAAAATATAACCAGCTTATCCGGATCGAGGAAGAATTGGGCGATGCTGCCGTCTATGCCGGGGCCACATTGTTCAAATCGCTATCGAAATGACCTGACCGTTGGTGTCGGGCTGTTTGCCATGACGGGGTTGACCGGCCAACTCGCTTGTGATTCAAGGCAGCATGGCACGCAAGATAAAAGTCAGGCAGGGAGTTCAGGGGTGGTGGCATGTTGCCGCCGCTGCGGTCGGACTAGCCCTGATCATCGGCTGGCTGCTGTTCGGCACCACCGGCCTGTTTGCCTGGAATGATTATAATCGGTTGCTGGCCCAGCGCCGTGTCGAGCTTGCCGAACTGAAGCGTGAGCAGGCAGTGCTGGTCAACAATCAGCGGCTGCTCGATTCGCGCCATGCCGACCCCGACCTGGTCGAGGAAAAGCTGCGCGAGGAGCAGAATCTTCTTCACCCGGATGATATGGTCGTGCTGCTGCGCTGAATCGCGGCATGGTCCGGCCATGATTGCATTTCATGCAACCGTGGCGGGCGGCTCACACCGCACGCGTTGCAATTGCCTCTCCCGACCGCCTATAGCCTCGCTTCACTGTCCGACCGGAAAAGGAAGCCCGCCTTGGCTGCAAATGCGCCCCGCAAAGCCCCAGCACGCGCCAGCGCCGCCGCGCCGCCGCCAGTCGCCAATCGTGAGCGTCCGGCAGAGCATGGCCGGTTCGAGGCAAGCCTCGCCGACCTTGAGCAATTTTATCGCGAGATGCTGCTGATCCGGCGCTTCGAAGAAAAAGCGGGGCAGCTGTACGGGCTGGGGCTGATCGGCGGGTTCTGCCATCTGTACATCGGCCAGGAAGCGGTCGCGGTAGGGCTGCAATCGGCACTGGATGGCGACAAGGACAGCGTCATCACCGGCTATCGCGATCATGGCCATATGCTTGCCTATGGCATCGACCCAAAGCTGATCATGGCCGAACTGACCGGGCGCGCAGCAGGAATTTCGCGCGGGAAGGGCGGATCGATGCACATGTTCAGCGTCGATCACAAATTCTATGGCGGGCACGGCATTGTCGGGGCGCAGGTATCGCTCGGCAACGGCCTTGCCTTTGCGCATAAATATCGCGGCGATGGTGGCGTGTGCCTTGCCTATTTCGGCGACGGTGCCGCCAATCAGGGACAGGTCTACGAAAGCTTCAACATGGCCGAGCTGTGGAAGCTGCCGATCATCTTCGTCATTGAGAATAACGGCTATGCGATGGGAACATCGGTCAACCGGTCGAGCGCCGAGGACCAGATGTTCCGGCGCGGCGAGAGCTTTCGCGTGCCCGGCATCCAGGTCAACGGCATGGACGTGCTCGAAGTGCGCGGTGCC
The DNA here is from genome assembly GCA_031397785.1 of Sphingomonas sp. Lineage (GTDB taxonomy): Bacteria > Pseudomonadota > Alphaproteobacteria > Sphingomonadales > Sphingomonadaceae > Sphingopyxis. Next base: position 7,397 of record JANNMK010000112.1, read on the forward strand.
GCCGAAACCGCGCTCGAATGGGTCCGTTCGGGCAAAGGGCCGGTGCTGCTGGAGCTCAAGACCTATCGCTATCGTGGCCATTCCATGTCGGATCCCGCCAAATATCGCAGCCGCGAGGAAGTGCAGGCGGTGCGCGAGAAATCGGACCCGATCGAAGCATTGAAAGTCGACATGCTGGCCGCCGGCGCGACCGAGGACAGCATGAAGGCGATTGATCAGGAAATCCGCAAGATCGTCGCCGAAGCGGCCGACTTTGCCGAGAGCGCACCCGAACCGGATGGCGGCGAATTGTATACCAATGTGCTGGTGGAGCAATATTGATGGCCATCGACATCACCATGCCCGCCCTGTCGCCGACGATGGAAGAAGGCACGCTCGCGAAATGGCTGGTCAAGGAAGGCGACACCGTCAGATCCGGTGATATTCTCGCTGAGATCGAAACCGACAAGGCGACGAT
>JANNMK010000130.1:0-11980 GCA_031397785.1 Sphingomonas sp.
CCGGATGCGCGGCGGCAGCATCGCTGCGACATCGGGCCGCAGGATCAGGCGCACATCGCCGCGCGCCGCCTGCAATTCGGTGCGTTCGACGCTGGCGGTAAAACGCGCCACCACCGGCCGTTCGAGCACCGGCGCGGCAACGCTTTCGCTGCGCCACCAGATCAGTGCGCAGCCGACCGCCAGTGCCAGCCCGCCAACCAGCAGCATGCGGCCCGCATAGCTGCCGCGATCCAGTGTCGCGCCGCCCAGCGCCATCGCCAGAGCGACGATGATGAAACCCGTCCAGGCCGCCCCGCCGGGCAGCAGGAACCAGGCGGCGATCCCCCCGCCCAATGCCACCGGCAGCCATAGCAGAAGATTTTCGCGTTCGGTCCACAGCCATGCATCGATGCGTGCCGCCATCGCGCGCGGCGTCGGCAGATGGCGCACGGTCCGCGCCATCCACTTGCCGGTTTGAAGCGGCACCGATGCCATGCTAGGCGATCCCCCTTTGGTCGAGCAGCGGCCTGCGCCGCGCCGCACGCGACGGGCCGCCTTTGCGTTGCGACTTCATCTATCGTGGGAGAAACGGCGCGTGGGCGCAACATCTGTATCGCAATTGCCGCAAAGCGCAGGCCCGCGCCCGGTCGTCACTCGCTTTGCGCCATCGCCGACCGGCTTTCTGCACATTGGCGGCGCGCGCACCGCGCTGTTCAACTGGCTATATGCGCGCCGCACCGGCGGCAAATTCCTGTTGCGGATAGAAGATACCGACCGGGCCCGCTCGACCGATGCCGCCATCGCCGCGATCCTCGACGGAATGCGCTGGCTCGGCCTCGATTGGGATGGCGACGCCGTCTATCAGTTCGCGCGCGCCGACCGCCATGCCGCCGTCGCGCATGGCCTGATCGCCAGCGGCCATGCCTATCGCTGTTTTCTGTCGCAGGACGAGCTGACCGCGATGCGCGCCAGCGCCCAGGCGGAAAAACGCCCGTTCCGGATTGTCAGCCCGTGGCGCGATGCCGATGCCGCCAGCCTGCCGAACGACCGCCCCGCTGTCGTCCGGCTCAAGGCCCCGCGCGACGGCAAGCTGACGATCGCTGACAGGGTTCAGGGCGAAGTCACTGTCGATGCTGGTGAAATCGACGATTTCATATTGTTGCGATCGGACGGGACACCGACCTACATGCTGTCGGTGGTGGTCGACGACCATGACATGGGGGTCACCCACGTCATTCGCGGCGACGATCATCTCAACAACGCCTTCCGGCAATTGGTCCTGCTGCGCGCGCTTGGCTGGCCGGAGCCTGTCTACGGCCATGTCCCGCTGATTCACGGGGCCGATGGCGCAAAACTGTCGAAGCGACATGGCGCGCTGGGGGTCGATGCCTATCGTGACGAAATGGGGATGCTGCCAGAGGCCGTGAACAATTATCTGCTGCGGCTAGGCTGGGGCCATGGCGATGAAGAAATCATAGCAACCGAGCGCGCCATCACCTTGTTCGACATAGACAATGTCGGTCGCGGTGCATCGCGGTTCGACCTCAAGAAGCTCGAGAATCTCAACGGCCATTACATGCGTGAGGCCGACGACGCCCGCCTAGCGGCGCTGGCCGCCGACCATGTTGCAGGGATGATCGAACGCCCGCTCGAACCCGGCGATGAGGCCCGGTTGCTGGCGGCGATGCCCGCGCTGAAACCGCGCGCCAAGAATCTGATCGAACTGGCCGAAGGGGCGATGTTCCTGTTCGATACGGTGCCGCTGACCGTCGAGGACAAGGCGCAGGCGCTGATCGATGCCGCGCCCGAGGGTGTGCTGGCGGATCTTGCGCAAGCGCTCACCGACCTGGCCGACTGGACGATGGAAAGCCTTGAATCGGCGGTTCGCCAAGCCGCCGAGGCGCGCCATATCGGGCTTGGCAAGGTGGCGCAGCCGTTGCGCGCCGCGCTGACCGGGAGGGCCATTTCCCCGGGCATATTCGACGTGCTATTCCTGCTCGGACGGGACGAGTCTTTGCAACGAATCCGCAGCGCGCTAGAGCCACGAACAGCATCATAAACAACAAGCGCCGCGCGCAGCGAGCTACTGGGGAAACTTCATGACCAATGCCACCCTTTCCACCGGTGATACCACCATCGATATGCCGGTCATCGAAGGCAGCGTCGGCCCGTCGGTCATCGATATCCGCAAGATGTATGCTCAGACGGGGCAATTCACTTATGATCCCGGCTTCACATCGACCGCAGCGTGTGAATCGGCGCTGACCTATATCGATGGCGACGAGGGGATATTGCTGCATCGCGGCTATGCGATCGGCGAGCTGGCGCAAGAATCCTCCTTCATGGAGGTCTGCTATCTGCTGCTGAACGGCGAATTGCCGAGCGCCGCCGAGCTCAGGAGTTTTTCCACCACCATCACCCGCCACACCATGCTGCACGAACAGCTCGCGACATTTTACCGCGGATTCCGGCGCGATGCCCACCCCATGGCGATCATGTGCGGCGTGGTCGGCGCGCTTTCGGCATTTTATCATGATTCGACCGACATCAACGATCCGGTGCAGCGCAAGATCGCCAGCCACCGGCTGATTGCCAAAATGCCGACAATCGCGGCGATGGCCTATAAATATTCGGTCGGCCAGCCAATGGTCTATCCCGACAATTCGCTGTCCTACACCGGCAATTTCCTCAAAATGACATTCGCCGTCCCGGCCGAGGACTATGTCGTCAACCCGGTGGTCGAGCGCGCGCTGGACCGGATTTTCATCCTCCATGCCGATCATGAACAAAATGCCTCGACATCGACGGTGCGGCTCGCCGGATCGTCAGGGGCCAACCCGTTCGCCTGTATCGCAGCGGGTATCGCCTGTCTGTGGGGACCGGCGCATGGCGGAGCGAACGAGGCGGCGCTCAACATGCTGCGCGAAATTGGCACGCCGGACCGCATCCCGGAATATATCGCGCGGGCAAAAGACAAGGACGATCCGTTCCGGCTGATGGGTTTCGGCCACCGCGTCTATAAAAATTACGATCCGCGTGCGACGGTGATGCAATCGACGGTGCGCGAGGTATTCGCGGCGCTGAACGTCAGCGACCCATTGTTCGAAACCGCACTGCAACTGGAAGAAATGGCGCTTAGCGATCCGTATTTCATCGAGAAAAAGCTGTTTCCCAATGTCGATTTCTATTCGGGCGTGATCCTGTCGGCCATTGGTTTTCCGACGACGATGTTTACCGTGCTGTTCGCGCTGGCCCGCACCGTCGGCTGGGTCGCGCAATGGAATGAGATGATTTCGGACCCGGCGCAGAAAATTGGTCGCCCGCGCCAGCTCTACACCGGCCCGACCGCCCGGCCCTATATCGCGGTCGACGAACGCTGATCGCACCCCTCGCCCGCGTGCGGGAGAGGGAAAGGCGCCGAAGGCGGCGAGAGCGAGCATGTGTCAGGGGACGGTCATTTCAGTGACGCACCCTCACTCTGCTCGCTTCGCGCCCTGTCCCTCTCCCGCAAGGCGGAAGAAGGAGCGAAGTCCTACCCCCGCGCCGGCAGGATGAGCGTGAAGCGCGCGCCCTGCCCCGCTGCGCTGTCGACCATTATGTCGCCGCCCATCGCCAGCGCCAGCCGACGCGAAATATATAGCCCGAGGCCGCTGCCCGCGGCGTCGGTGCGGCCGAGCCGTTCGAATTTCGTGAACAGGCGGGCCTGGTCTTCGGCCGCAATGCCCGGACCCTGATCGGCGACGGTGATGCTGACCTGCGCTTCGTCACTATCGACCCTTAGCCAGATCATCCCGTCGTCCGGGCCATAGCGGATCGCGTTGCCGATGAGGTTGAGCAGGATCTGCAGCACCCGGCGGAATTCTCCGGTGCCCAATGCGCTTTCATCATTGGCGGGAGCGTCGATCCGCTGGCCGCGTTCCTGTGCCTTCATCGCCAGCAATCCGGCGGCACGGCGGGCAACATCGGCGAGATCGACGCGTTCCTCGGCAATCGTGAAATTCTCACGCTCGACCGCCTGCAGATCGGCAAGATCATCGACCAGATCCAGCAGATGGCGCCCGGCAAGCGCGATATCCCCGGCGTAGCGCGCATAATCGGCGCGGATCGGCCCCTGCAGCTGACTGGAGATGGTTTCTGCATTGGCGATGATGCGCCCCAGCGGCCGCCGCATCGCGCCGTCGATCCGCATCGCAAAACTGCGCATGTCGAGCGCGCCTAGCAGGCTGGTCGACGGATCGTCCGCCGTTTCGCCACTGGGCACCGCGACATCGGCCGGGAGCTGCCCGAAACCGACCGGCACCGCATCACCGACAAACCCGGTGAAGCCGGTACCGACAGGCGCATCCGGGTCGATCATCGCCTGAGCGGTGATGCCCAAAATGGTGCCCTGCGCCGGGCCGATCGCCAGACGCGCACCCTGGCGAGCGAAATTCCCCTGTGCCGCCAGCGCCGCGAGCAGAGCAAATTCGCCCTGCGTGTCAGGCGTCAGATGGAAGAGTTCGGACATCGACCGGCCCAGCCAGCGCCGATCAGCGAGGCCCCAGGCCGGATCGGCTTCGACCATCACCAACCTCAAGCGGATGTCGCATGCCCAGCGGATCACCCCCGGTGGAATGACGCGGCGCGGCAATATGGGCAGCGGCTCTGGCGGGTCGAGTGCCGGGGCATCGGCCGTCTCCCAATCGACCAGTTCGATACGGACTCCGTCGCCTTCGGGGAGAAACCGCCCGTGCGCCCTGATTTCGCTGCGGTCGTCGGCCATCAGCACCGGCCGTTCGATGGGAGTTTGCAAGCGGTGCGCCAGTTTGGCGAGCCGCGCCGGAGCGGGCAACAACAGCGGACCGCCCAGTGTCCCGCCGCACGCCTCCTGCAACCGCAGCAGTTCGGCATCCGCAGACACCAGCAAACCATGGCCATTGACCCGGGCGCGCACCGCGACGATCAACGCGTCGACCCTTGCGTCGTTGCTGTGGGCTGCGCATTGGGCGGCTGTCCATAGGGCGCGCAGAGCCGGACCGGTTGGCGCACATCGGCGCTGGCATTGCAAGGCAGTGGGCGGGTCATCGACAGCTGCCCTAATCGAACAGCGTTAATGCCGCCTAAACCGGCCTGTATTCAGCTTGGTCCGGGGATCGCCGGGTCATCGCTGCGCGCGGCGGCCGATGGCACGGTTCGTTCGGCGACGATCAGCAGCATCAGCCCTGCCGCGCCAACCACCAGCGATGCGGCGTCCCGCCCGAAATAGGGCAGCACCAGCGCCATGCCGATCCATGCTGCGGGCAGATCGAGCAGCGGCCGGCCCGATGGCCGCCGCCGCAGCGCAATGCTCGCCAGCAGCATCATCGTCGCGGCCATCGTGCCGCTGCCACTCCAGGCGGCTGTCGCCGTTGCCTGCACCCCGCGCTCGACCGCCGCAAACGCCGCGATCTGCAGCGCGAATCCGGCGATCCGCGCGCGCCGCACGGCCGGCCGCTCTGGCCGGAACCCCGCGACGAAATCGCCCGCGCCATGCGCCACCGCGGCCAGCAGGCCGATCGCAATAGCCAGCAGCGGTTGCCCGGCCAGCGCCGCGCCGCCCGCGACTATCGCGCCGACGATCGCCGCGCTGCGCGCCGCCACGCCGCTGTTCTGCGCGCCGAGCAGCGGCCCGGACGCCAGCTGCACCAGCGGCCCAACCAGCCAGCGACTGCCGATACCGCTTTCGCTGTGTCCGGCAGCGCCCATCAGCCGCGCTTCGGCCTCGCTTGCCGCCACTGCACTCGACGCCAGCACCATATCGCCGCTGACGAATCGTTCGCTGTCCCATTCGATCCGTGATGCGCCATCCTGCACCGCGCGCCTGAACAACAGCAATTGCGGATCCCAGTCCGACGGCGCGTCGGCGATCTGGGCCAGCGCGGCGCGCGGCACGCTGGCCAGTCCGGCCCAGCGCGTCGTCGCATCGATCCGTTCCAGCGTCTGCGTCGCATGGCCGTCGGCGGTCACCAGCATCGCGGCACGCTGGCCCGAGCCGCGCGCTCCCGCCACCGCCTGCCACGGCGCTTCGCCCGCCACCAGGCCATCGGCGGCAAGCAGCATATGGTCGGCACCCGCCGCCAGCGCCGCGACACCGCGTCCGTCGCGCACCAGATCGACGCTCACCCCGCGGCTGCGGATACGGTCGCATGCTTCGGTGAGCGCGGGCGGCACGCCATCGACCAGAATGAACAGCTGGCTGACCCCCACGCTGCGCGCGCGTTCCGCCTGCTGTTCAATCAGCGTCATCCCGGCGATCGGCAGCAACGCACGCAATCGCGGCATGCCCCATGCGTCGACATCGTCGGCGAGAGTCTGGGCGGAAGCGAGCAAGGCCAGCGTCATGCCGTCGCCGTAGCACGGGTTCGCCGCCGCGTCCTATCCCCCGGTCCAAAGCCTGGCTTGCCTAACAACCGACGCTGGGCAATGGCGCACCGATGGCAGGACAGGATGAACAGGCAGCGCTGGTAATCGGGGCGACCGGGGGGATCGGGGCGGCGCTGGCCGATGCGCTGGCGGCGCGCGAACTGGGCCCGGTCCACCGTCTGGCGCGCAGCGGACCGATCGCGTGCGAGCTCACCGATCCCGCCAGCATCGCCAGCGCCATCGACACGGCGATGGACGGCCCGCCGATCGGCACCGCAATCATCGCCACCGGCCTGCTGCACGAAGCGGCGACGGCCACCGGCGGACCGCGCGGCCCGGAAAAATCGTTGCGCGACCTCGATGGCGACTGGCTCGCCCGCCAGTTCGCGGTCAATGTCACCGGCCCTGCGCTTGCGCTTGCCGACTTGCTGCCACGCCTGCCGCGCGACCGCCCGGTGCGTGTCGCGGTGCTCGGTGCGCGGGTCGGCAGCATATCGGACAACCGGCTGGGCGGCTGGTACGGCTATCGCGCGGCCAAGGCGGCGCTGCACCAGATCGTCCGCACTGCCGCGATCGAATGGGGCCGCAGCCACAAGCAGGGGCTGCTGGTCGCGCTTCACCCCGGCACTGTCGCCACGCGGCTGAGCGCGCCTTTCAGCCGTTCGACAGAAGGCAAGATGCTACTGGACCCTGCCGAATCCGCCGCTGCATTGCTCGATGTGCTTGATGGTCTGACACCATTGCAAAGCGGACGGATTTTCGATTGGCAGGGCGCGGAAATAACCCCGTGATTGCGGCCGATTGGCTGGCATTTGTGCGTCAGGGCGGCTAGGGTCTCCGGACACAGATAAAGCAATCGCGAAAGCAGCATTTTGACCATCGATACCCCGTCGCCGACCGAGCCCGCACCGGGCGCCCCGTCCGATATTTCGTCCGTCAATATCGTCGATGAAATGAAGTCGAGCTACCTCGACTATGCCATGTCCGTGATCGTCAGCCGCGCGCTGCCCGATGTGCGCGATGGTCTGAAACCCGTCCACCGCCGCATCCTGTTCGCGGCGATGGAAGGCGGCTTTACTCCGGGCAAGGCCTACAAGAAGTCGGCCAAGATCGTTGGCGACGTGATGGGCAATTATCACCCGCACGGCGACAGCGCGATTTACGATGCGCTCGCCCGCATGACCCAAGATTGGGCGATGCGCGTGCCCCTGATCGACGGTCAGGGCAATTTCGGTTCGATGGACCCAGACCCCCCGGCCTCGATGCGCTATACCGAGGCGCGGCTGGCCCGCCCGGCGATGACCATGCTGGAGGATCTCGACAAGGATACCGTCGATTTCGCGCCCAACTATGATGGCAGCCGCCAGGAACCGACGGTTCTGCCCGCGCGCTTTCCCAATCTGCTGGTCAATGGCGCCGGCGGTATCGCGGTCGGCATGGCGACCAACATCCCGCCGCACAATCTGGGCGAGGTGATCGACGCCTGCCTCGCCACCATGGCCAATCCCGACATCACCACGGACGAGCTGATCGAAATCGTCCCGGCCCCCGATTTCCCGACCGGGCCGCTGATCCTGGGTCAGGGTGGCGCGCGGCTGGCCTATCACAGCGGGCGCGGATCGATCATGATGCGCAGCCGCCATGTCATCGAAACCGGGCGCGGCGATCGCCAGTCGATCATCCTCACCGCCATTCCCTATCAGGTGGGCAAGACCAATCTCGTCGAAAAAATCGCCGAAGCCGCCAAGGAAAAGCGGATCGAGGGGATCAGCGACATCCGCGACGAATCGAACCGGGTCGGCGTGCGCATCGTCATCGACTTGAAGCGCGACGCTTCGCCCGAAGTCGTCCTCAACCAGCTGTGGCGCTACACGCCCGCACAATCGAGCTTTCCCGCCAATATGCTGGCGATCCGCGGCGGCCGGCCCGAAGTGCTCGGCCTGCGCGATATCATCACCAGCTTCATCGCCTTTCGCGAGCAGGTCATCACCCGCCGCACCAAATTCGAGCTCGCCAAGGCGCGCGACCGCGCCCATATCCTGCTCGGTCTGGTCGTTGCGGTCACCAATCTCGACGAGGTGGTCCGCATCATCCGGGGCAGCAACACCCCGGCCGAAGCGCGCGCCGCGCTGATTGCGCGCGAATGGCCGGTCGCCGAAATCGCCCAATATATCCGCGTGGTCGAAGCGACCGTGGCCGAGGTCGTGGGCGACAGCTATCGGCTGTCGGACATTCAGGTCCGCGCCATTCTCGAACTGCGCCTGCATCGCCTGACTGCTCTGGGTCGCGACGAAATCGGCGGCGAACTCGCCGAACTGGCGGTCAAGATCGCCGAATTGCTGGCGATTCTTGGCGATCGCGAAAAACTCTTTGACGTCATGCGCGAAGAATTGCTGGCGGTCCGCGCTGCCTTTGCCACGCCGCGCAAGACCACCATCACCGCCGCTGCCGACGGGATCGAGGATGAAGACCTGATCGAGCGCGAGGAGATGGTCGTCACCGTCACGCTCGACGGTTATATCAAACGCACCCCGCTCGATACGTTTCGCGCGCAACGGCGCGGCGGCAAGGGCCGGGCCGGGATGGCGACCAAGGACGAGGATGTCGTCACCGAGCTGTTCGTGACCAGCACGCACACGCCGGTCTTGTTCTTCTCGACGATGGGCAAAGTCTATCGCAAGAAGGTCTGGCGTCTCCCTGAAGGCGGCCCGGCGACGCGCGGGCGGCCGATGGTCAATCTGCTGCCGCTCGCCGACGGGGAAACCATTTCGACCGTGCTGCCGCTGCCCGAAGATGAAGGCGAGTGGGAGAAGTTGCAGGTTGTCTTCGCAACAGCCAAAGGCAATATGCGCCGTAATTCAATGGGTTCGTTCGCTAACATCCCGACAAATGGCAAATTCGCCATGCGGTTCGAGGATGACAGTGCCGATCGGTTGATCGGCGTCGCCTTGCTCACTGAGGATGATGATGTGCTGCTCGCCAGCCGCAATGGCAAGGCGATCCGCTTTGCCGCAGACGATGTGCGCGAATTCCAGAGCCGCACCTCGACGGGCGTGCGCGCCATGACCCTGAAGGGTGATGACGAGGTCATTTCGCTGTCGATCCTGCACCGCGTCGGCACCACGCAGGAGGAACGCGAAGCCTATCTCAAATTCGCTCCGTGGAAGGCCGAGCGCGAAGGCGACCCTGCCCTGCCCGCCGATCGCATGGCCGATCTTGCCGCACGCGAGCAGTTCATCCTGACGGTGTGCGCCAACGGCTATGGCAAGCTGTCATCCGCCTATGAATATCGCCGCACCAATCGCGGCGGCCAGGGCATCACCAATATCGACAATATCGCGCGCAATGGCCCGGTTGTCGCCAGCTTCGCGGCTGTCCAGGCCGATCAGCTGATGCTGGTCACCGATCAAGCCAAACTGATCCGGCTGGGGCTCGACACGATGCGGATCATCGGTCGCGGCAGCGCCGGCGTGCGCCTGTTCAACGTCGCCGATGATGAACATGTGGTCAGCGCGGCCAAGATTGGTGATAGCGATGGTGAGGATGACGGCGACGCTGGCGATGCTGGCGATGCAGCTCCGGATACATCGTCCGAAAACTGACATTTCCTGACATCCGCGATTGCGAGCGAAGCGAAGCAATCTAGAGTGTGCGCAGAGCCGCCCTGGATTGCTTCGCTTCGCTCGCAATGACGGCTATATTCGGTGAAATTCCTACCCAAGGATACCGCCATGCTCCACCCCGCCACAGCCTATAAAATCCTGACCGCCGACCAATGGGCCCAGTTCCAAACCGACGGTGAATTCACCGGCGCACCCATCGACATCGCCGACGGCTATATCCACATGTCCACCGCAGACCAGCTATCAGAAACCCTATCCAAGCATTTCGCAGAGCCGGATAATTTGACGATAGTCGAAATCGATCTGGCTGGATTCAGCGTCGATCTGAAATGGGAAGTTTCACGCGGCGGTGCGCTGTTCCCGCACGTTTATACCCGGCTGCCGATGGCGGCGGTCAGGTCTTCGCGTCCCGCCTTGAGCGTCGTCACTACACCCCAGGCAATCAGTGCCTGTGCCGCAAAATAAAGCGGCCACACCGAAAGCCGCCGCACCTCGACCGGCAGCAAGCCCGCCTGCCCCGCAAAAATCGCCAGATCGCTGGCGACAAACAGCAGCGCACCGACCCCTGTGCGATAGCGCGGAAAACGGCTGAGCCAGGCAGTTGCTGCCATGACGGCAGCGATCGCGACATACGCAACCGCCAGCGGCCAATCGGGATCCGGTGCGGCTATTGCCCAGGCGATCAGCATGGTTGCGGGCGGCAACAGCCACGCCAGAGCGCGCTGCGAGCCACTGGTGCTGGCGCGGCGGTTGGCGAAGTAGAGCCAGATGGCCAGCAGATGCGCCGCGACAAAAGCCATCGCGCCAATCTTTAGCCCGTAAATGTCGAGCAGCACGTCGCCGGTCGCGCCCAGCGCCAGCACCGCGGCAATCGCCCAGCCGTTGCGGGAATCCGCCTGCATCGCCGCCCATAGTGCGAGCAATCCGATCGATGCGCCTTTCCATGCGGTTACCATCGGCCCCTGCCAATCGCCCAGCACCGGCACCATATAGCTAACACCTGCGACAAGCGCTGCCCACCAGACCATTCGCGTCATGCCCCAAACCCCCTTATATCGGAACCGCCCTGTCCTACATTCGTCATAGCCTGTATCGACGGGATCGGCTCCAACGCCAGCGTGACAATGGCGCTCGAAAAAAATATGCCATGCGCGAAAAATACCTCAGAGAAGCCCCGAACCCATGTCACTGAAACGTTACGACATCCATATCATCGGCGGCGGCCTCGCCGGGTCGGAAGCGGCATGGCAGCTCGCCGAGGCCGGTTTTCGCGTCCGCCTTTCGGAAATGCGCGGCGCGGCTGCTGCCGATGGCGGCGAAATGACCGCCGCGCACCAGACCGACGGCCTCGCCGAAATGGTCTGCTCCAACAGTTTCCGTTCGGACGATGGCGACAAGAACGCCGTCGGCCTGCTCCACCGGGAAATGCGTGGCCTTGGCTCGTTGATCATGCGCGAGGCGGACAAGACCAAACTTCCCGCCGGCTCCGCACTTGCGGTCGACCGCGATCTGTTTTCCCGAGGCGTGACGTCAAGCCTGGCCGCCCATCCCAATGTCACCACCGTGCGCGAACGCATCGACACCCTGCCCGCCGATGGCCTGACCATCGTCGCCACCGGCCCGCTGACGGCCATGACCCTGGCGCAAAATATCGGCACGGCGACCGGCAGCGACGCGCTCGCCTTTTTCGACGCCATCGCACCCATCGTCCACCGTGACAGCATCGACATGGATATTTGCTGGATGGCCAGCCGCTGGGACAAGGTCGGGCCGATCGGCGATGGCAAGGATTATATCAACTGCCCGATGGACCGCGACCAATATCACGCCTTCGTCCAAGGGCTGGTCGATGGCGACAAGACCGAGTTCAAGATCACGTGGGCTTGCTACCTGCCCGAAATGTCGGGTGGAAGGGTGGATGCGACGCGGTAAGAAGTGGGCCAGAATAGTGTGCTCATGGTGATCCGGATGTCCGAGGAGAAGAAGCCGCCCCCGGC
>JANNMK010000163.1:0-5904 GCA_031397785.1 Sphingomonas sp.
CGCCCGAGATGAACTGCCGGGTTTCGCTGAAGTCGTAATAGCGACCGCCAGCGGTCAGGGTGACGACCTCGGCAAAGGTGTAGCTCGCCTCGCCAAAGATCGCGAACTGTTCGATGTCATAGGGGATGTCGGCATTATAGGGCGATTGCAGCGCAAAGCCGTTGGCCACTGCCGCCGATGTGCCCGCGCCCAATGTGGCGTCGGTGAAGGCGTCATAGCCGGGAGTCGGCAGACGCTGGGCATAGACGCGATCGACCTTGGCATAGAAGGCACCGACCAGCCACTGGAATGCGCTGTCATTGTCCGACGCCAGCCGGGCTTCGCCGCTCCATGTTTCGAGATCGGTGGTGTCGCGCAGATTCGACGGCAATAGCACGCCGGCCGTCGGGAAGCCCAGATCGACCGAGACCGAGCCGGTGAGCGCGCTTGCATCGCGGCTGACAAGGATGTCGCGGTTGGTATAGCTGCCGACGAGGGTTGCCTGTGCCCCGCCGAGATCGATGCGGGTGGTGAGGTCGGCGATCAGGGTTTCGTCCTCGAACCCTTCCTTGAGCAGCAAAAATTGTCCGCGCTCGCCAAAGGTCACGGCGGGGCGGGTGGTGGTGTTGGGATTGGCATAGAGATTGAAAATCTCCTGCCGGTTGAAGCCATCATATTCCAGTTTCTGCCAGACGAGGCGCGGGGTGATCGAAATCGACTCGCTCGGCTCCAGCGTCAGCGCGATACGAGTGCCGTAACGGACGCCGTCGTTGATATCCTCGGTAACCCCGCCGCCTTCGCGCAGCGCATCGATGAAGCCGCCGAAGCGGGTATAATAGCCGACGATGCGCAGTGCCGCGCTGTCGCCCAATGGCAGGTTGACCATGCCGCGCAATTGGCCGCCAATGTCATCTTCGCCGACGACATTAAGGTTCGCTTCGACCGCGCCCTCGGTGCGGCCAAGCCGCGGCTGGTTGGTGATGTAGCGGATGGTGCCGCCAATCGATCCTGCGCCGAACAGCGTGCCTTGCGGTCCGCGCAAGGTTTCGAGGCGGTTCAAATCGAACAGGTCGAGGTCAGGGGTGAATAGCGACAGGCTGATCGTCGTATCATCGAGATAGATACCGACCTGTTCCTTGACCCCCGGCTGGTCGCGGACGACCTGGCCGGCGGAAACACCGCGTACCGAGACCTGGCTCTGCCCTGGCCCCAGGTTCTGGATGTTGAGCCCCGCGACGTTGCGCGATGCGTCCTCGAGCGTCACTGCATTGGCGCGGGCGAGATCCTCGCCGGTCTGCGCGTTGATCGAGAAGGGGACGTCTTGCAGAGTCGAATCGCGCAGGGTGGCGGTGACGACGATGTCATTGCCGTCGCCATCGGCTTCGTCCTCAGCGGATTGGGGGGCGGCTTGCGAGGCGGCTTGTTGCGCGAGCGCGGGCTGGCTGAGCATTGCGATGGCGAGTGCGGCGATGGCGCTCATCGATCCCGAACGGGTGAAGGTGCGTGTCATGACAATGTCTCCTGCGAACAACCGGCCATCTGATGCAGCCATGGCCGGGAGACTCTGCCTTTTCGGGCTGATCGGCAAGGGTTGGTGGCGCGCCGGTTTCGATTTGCGACGATCATGTGACGTTTGCGCCACAGCCGCGCCAAGCAAAAAATGAGGCCGGAGCGATGCTCCGGCCTCCAGGCGGTTCGCAGGAGGAACCTGGGTGGGGGGTCCGCTTCAGCCGTCCCCGGAAGGGGAGAGACGAAGGACGGGCGGGCGAACCCCCAAGCTTAATGACCTTAATAATTATAGGCGCGTTCGCCGTGTTCGGAGAGGTCGAGCCCTTCGCGTTCGGCCTCTTCGGTCGGGCGCAGGCCCATGGTCAGTTTCAGGCCGTAGAACAGCACTGCCGATACCGCGCCGGTCCAGACCACCGTGGTGCCGACCGCCCATAGCTGCGACACGAACTGGCCCGCCATGCTGTATTCGCCGGGAACATAGGGAAAGACGGTATAGTCCAGCCATCCCTGGCCGCCGAGCGCCGGGTCGGCGACCACTGCGGTGCCCAGAGCACCGATGATTCCGCCGATGCCATGCACCCCGAAAACGTCGAGCGTATCGTCATATCCCAGCTTGTTCTTGATCACAGCGACGAACAGATAACAGCCCGCCGATGCCGCAAAGCCGAGCAGGATGGCAGTCATCGGCGCGGCAAATCCGCTGGCCGGGGTAATCGCGACGAGGCCGGCGACGGCCCCTGTCACTGCGCCGAGCAGCGACGGCTTGCCATGATGCATCTGTTCGATCAGGCACCAGGCCACAGCGGCGGCTGCCGTTGCGACAAAGGTGTTAATGAACGCCAGCGCTGCAATACCGTTCGATTCAAGGTTGGACCCCGCGTTGAAACCGAACCAGCCCACCCACAATAGCGATGCGCCGATCATCGTCATGGTCAGGCTGTGCGGCGGCGTCGCTTCCCTGCCAAAGCCGACACGCTTGCCAACGATGATGCAGCCGACCAGACCCGCGATACCGGCATTGATGTGAACCACCGTTCCGCCGGCAAAGTCGAGGGCGGCCTTGCCCCACAAAAAGCCCATGTCGTTCGGCGCGTCGACCAGAAAATCCGGGCCTGCCCAATACCAGACCATGTGCGCAATCGGAAAATAGGCCAGCGTCAGCCACAGCACGGTAAAGATCATCAACGGCGCGAATCTGATCCGTTCGGCAAACGCGCCGACGATCAGCGCAGGAGTGATGCAGGCGAATGTCATCTGGAATATGACGAACGCATATTCAGGAATATAGACATTGTTGCTGAACGTCGCGGCATAGGTCGATACGCTGACATTCTGCAGAAAAACTTTGTCGAGACTGCCGATAAACGGCGCGAGCGCGCTGTCCCCACCGCTGGTGAACGCCAGGCTGTAGCCATAGGTGACCCACACCAGCGCCGCGACGCTGACGATCATGAACACCTGCATCAACAGGCTCAGCATATTCTTGGTGCGCACCAGCCCGCCATAGAACAGAGCAAGCGCAGGAACCGACATCAGCAGGACCAGCGCCGACGAAATCAGCATCCAGGTTGTATCGCCCTTGTCGACCATTCCGGCCATCTGCTCCACGCTCGGGGCCCTGATCGGGCCATCGGTCACGCCGGCGACCACCGCTTGGGTCGCGCCTTCGGCGGCCGCTGCTGCCCAGGCTGCTGCGCCCGAAACCAGCACTGTCGACGCTGCACCTAACGCTGCGGTGCGGACAAAAATCTGCTGCATTCCCCTGTTGTCCTTGTCGTTAGAGCCGGTGTCGGCATTGCGGGTGGCGAAGCTCACAGCGCGGCCTCCCCGGTCTCGCCCGTGCGGATGCGGGTCGCTTCGGCGACATCCAGCACGAAAATCTTGCCATCGCCGATATTGCCGGTTCCGGCGGCATGCTGGATGGTTTCGACCGCGCGCGCCGCCAGCTCGCTGTCGCACACCAGTTCGATTTTGACCTTGGGCACCATGTTGGTGGCATATTCGGCCCCGCGATAGATTTCGGTCTGCCCCTTCTGGCGGCCGAATCCCTTGACCTCGGTCACGGTCATGCCGGTGACGCCAAGCGCGGTCAGCGCTTCGCGGACCTCGTCCAGCTTGAATGGTTTGATGATGGCAATGATCAGACGCATGCGCCCCCCTTTTATGCTGGCTGCTGCAACATCCTGCCTAGCAAAGGACATGCCAGTCGCATTATCATGCGTTTCCAGCTTGAAAATGCACAGAAAATTACCTTGGCACGGCGCAATTTTGTGCGCTTGCGAAATGGCCTTGCCTGTTTTTCAGGCAGGTGCGGCGATGTCGAGCCGGGCCCACACTGGCAAATGGTCGGATCCGCGCGCCGCCAGCGCGCTGTGATGTACCCCGCACCGGTCGAGCACGAACCCGTCCGAAATCATGATCCGGTCGAGCGCTGCAACCGGTCGCCGGGTGTGAAAACTGCGACCGGGATTGAGCACATGATAGTCAGGAGCAAATTCACGCAACGCCCCGCCGCTCGCCGACCATTCGTTGATGTCGCCCATCATCACCGTCGGGCAGGGCGGGGTGCATCGGCCGGCATGGGCCAGTATCGCCCTTATCTGCTGACGACGGCGAATGCCCGACAGGTCGAGGTGCATTCCGACCGCGCGGACCCGAACCCCGCTGACCAGCGCATCCATGCGGACCGCGCCGCGCGGCTCGATCGTCGGCAGCGGAACGATAGCGGCGTCCAGCACCTCGACCGATTTCGCCACCAGAAACGCGTTGCCATGCCAGCCGATGCTGCCGGGCCGCGTGTCCAGCCGCACCGCCTTATAATGCCCATGATCGTCGATCATCGCCAGCGGCAGACAGCTGCTGCGCGAACCAAAACGCTGGTCCGCCTCCTGCAACGCGACGATGTCCGCGCCGATCTCGTGCAGGATCGTCAATATCCGCTCAGGATCGCGCCGCCGGTCGATGCCGACCGCCTTGTGGATATTGTAGCTCGCAACCGTCAGCCTCACGGCAGCATATCGCCCAGCACGGCTACCGCATCGGCGCGATCCTCCGCCAATATCATCAGCCGAACCGGGATCAGAAAGCCGACACCCTCCCCAATGTTCATGCCATTGTCGAAACAGACAGCGTGAATGCCGTTGGACTCGAGCCGACCGCGCGCCAGCTCCGCCTCATGCGCGTTGGCAAATCGCGCCAGCTCCACCAGGCTCATGCGCAACGCCTCATTCGGCGATGATGCCGTCCATCGACCCGGCGATGAACCGGTCGGTCGCGCGTGTCGGCAACCCGTCGATGCTGGTGGTGCGGCTCGCCATCTTGGCCGCCCATTTCTCCGGATCCGACTGTGCATGATATTTGACCAGCGTCGGTCGTTCGCGGGTCAGTTCCATTACCGGCACCCCCCATCCGCAACTGGTCTGGACACTCTCGACCGCGATATCGAAAATCTGCCGTGTGCCGGGCAGCAGCGTGAAATGCGCCGCAACCTCATCCCAGTCGGCATCCTGCGGCAACACCGCGCGCCCCCGCCCGTAAATGCGCAGGATCAGCGCGGTGCGGTCGAACGCACAAAACATCAGCGTGATGCGGCCATCTGTGGCAAGATGCGCGTGCGTCTCATTGCCCGATCCGCCCAGATCGAGATACGCCACGCGATTGTCGGTCAGGATGCGAAACGCATCATAGCCCTTGGGCGACAGGTTGATGCGCCCATCGGCGGCGGCGGTGGCGGTGAAAAACACCGGCTTGTTCGCAATGAAGGCGCGATGGTCCGGCGTCAGCGTATCGGTAAATTCCATCGCTCATATCCTCCCTTACCAGCCGCCACCCGCTGCAACCGCTTGTGCCTCGCCCGGGCGGTCCGCGCGGCCCAGCGTGGCGTTGCGATGCGGGAAGCGGCCGAACCGGTCGATCATCGCCAGATGGTCTTGGGCAAATTTGGTATAATCAGCGTTGCCCAGCGTGCCGATCAGCCGCACCGCCTCACGCTGGTCTGCCATATCTTCGCTATGCTCGAACGGCAGATAGGCAAACAGCGCGCGATCGGCATCGAACGTCTGGCCATATCGTCCGGCCACCACGGCGCGGGCGATGGCGAGTGCAAGATGGTCGGTGGCAAAAGCCTTGGCATGGCCGCGATGCACATTGCGCGGCACCTGGTCGAACAGCAGGATTGCGGCCAGCGCAGTTTCGGCATCGCCCAGAAATGCAGCAACCGGCTGCGACCGCAGCGCCTCGCGCCAGCCGCCGAACCGCTCGGCGATCTTGGCATCGAACGCCGCGCCGCCCTTGAACCAGTCGGTCTTGCCATGCTCGGTAAACCAGAACGCCAGCAATTGCGCCGCCCAGTCGGCCGGCACGTCCACCGTCACCGTCTCGTCGTCTTGGCTCACGCCGCCGTTCCGCCGACGGTGA
>JANNMK010000205.1:0-15442 GCA_031397785.1 Sphingomonas sp.
CCTATGTCGATGGTTGACGTGGACCTGGCCACTCTCGACCGCATGCTTTTGCTCAATGTGCGCGCCGCCTATCTTGCAGCGCAGGGTGCCGTCCGGTCGATGCTGCGCGCCGGCACGGGCGGCAGCATTGTGAACATCACGAGCCAGATGGGGCATGTCGGATCGCCGCGCCGCACCGTTTACTGCATGACCAAACACGCGCTCGAAGGGCTGACCAAGGCAATGGCGGTCGAATTTGCACCGCACGCCATCCGGGTCAATTCCGTTGCGCCGACCTTTATCGAAACGCCGATGACAAAACCGATGCTGGACGACCCGGTGTTCGCCGATTTCGTTACCGCGATGATTCCGCTAGGTCATATCGGCCGACCGGACGACGTCGCCGCTGCTGTGGTCTATCTTGCGTCCCCCGCAGCGGCGATGGTCACCGGCACCAGCCTGCTGGTAGATGGCGGATGGACGGCCCAATGAGCGAAGTCGATACCAATGTGACACAATTATCACGCTGGCTTCGACCATCGCATAGGCGATGATTTTGCACTTGCATTCGCAGTCATATTGCAGTCCATCCTTGCCATAGCGGTTGCTATGGTGGACCGAAACAGGGGAAATGACGCGATGGTCGTCTCGAAATCCACATTATTGGCGACGGCGGCGCCATTGCTCTTTCTTTTGGTCGCGGCGCCTGCGTCGGCCCAGTCCTCGCCATCCGCCGATGATGCGGCTACTGACGATGCGGGTATCGATGATATCGTTGTCACCGCCCAGCGCCGCGAAGAAAATCTGCAGGACGTGCCGTTATCGGTGTCTGCATTCGGCGCAGAACAGCTGGCAGCGCAGGGCACGACCGATATCTCGCGGCTCGAGGGCATCGTGCCCGGTTTCAGCTTCGGTCGATCGGGATCGGATGCGCGTCCGGCGATGCGCGGGGTTCGAACAGAAAATGTCGGCGTCAATGGCGATACGACGATCGGCTTCTTCGTCGACGGCGTTTACCAGTCGCGGGCATCGCAGGCGACAACCGGCTTTCTCGACATCGAGCGGGTTGAAATTCAGCGCGGGCCACAGGGAACGCTTTATGGCCGCAATACATTCGGCGGTAACATCTCGATTACCACGGCGCGCCCGGAAATCGGTGAAACATCGGCAGGTGTTGACCTGACGATCGGCGAATTCGGTCGATTCCGCAGCGATGTTTTCGTCAACTACTCAATGGGCGACACGCTCGCGCTGCGGGTTTCGGGGTCCTATGAAACCTCGGATGGCTATGTCGAAAACGTCAACCCGCTGGGCAGCAATCTTTTCGACGATGACAATGCCACCGTCCGCGCCCAGCTGCTGTGGGAACCGGACGATGCCTTTTCCCTGGGTCTGAAATTCGAATATGCCCGTCGGCGCGGTGCCGGTGGGTCGGCGTTCGGCTATAAATTGCTGGGCAGCTATTTTTATTTGCCGACCTCGGCGCAGCTTTACAACGCGACGCCAGTCACCGGGCTGAATACGCGCGGTGGCAATCGCGACAACGTCCCTGATCAATTGCCGGGGGGTGTGACGCCGCCAACGTTAGACCTTGGCGTACCGATTTTTGCTGCCGGTGACCCCTATACGATCGATACCGATCAACCGACGGTTCTCGATCTCGAAACACGTTCGCTTACCGCCAACATGTCTTATGATTTTGGACCGCTGACGCTGCGGTCGATTACCGGCTACACGGATTTCGGGGCAATCCGCACGCAGGACACGGATTTTTCCGCCAATCAGATCGGCATCGATTTCCAGGACACCCGGGCGGAGACATTCAGCCAGGAAGTGCAACTGCTGTCGAGCGACACCGGTAGCGCGCTGACCTACGTGGTCGGGGCTTATTATTTCAAGGATGACCTGACCGGGGTTTTCATCAATCAGCAACTGCCGCGCATCATCCGCAATGTGACGCCCAACCTGATCCTGCCTGCGAACGGCGGCGGGTTCTACGATGAGCAGAGAGCCAGCACGGAGAGCCTCGCCGCTTATGCACAGGCGAGCTTTGCGCTGACCGATCGTCTGCGGTTGACCGCAGGCGTGCGGTATACGCGCGATGAAAAGGACTTTGCGTTCGCCAACGCCAATTCGGTTCTGCCGCTGGTCGGGGGCGTACCGCAGGGAACGGCAATCACGCTGCGCACAGGCGGCATCCCTGACAGCGCATTCGGGGCGCAGGGCGCGCCGACCAACTGCACCTACACCAGCTTTCCGCCGCCTCGCGCCGGTTTTCAATGTCTGGCTGCCAATACCGCTGTGCTTACCGGAGCGACGTACGACACCGCCATTTTCAAGAAAACCACCTGGCGCATTGGCGTCGATTATCAGATCGCGGACGATAATCTGCTCTATGCGACCGCTTCGACGGGTTTTCGGTCCGGCGGATTCAATTCCGGTCAGGGGCCGGGCTCGCTGACACCGACCTTCCAGCCCGAGAATGTCACGGCGTTCGAGCTTGGCTCGAAGAACCGGTTTTTCGATAACAGCGTCCAACTCAACGTCGCCGCTTTCTATAACCGTTATCGCGGATTGCAGGAGCAGCGGCAGGTTCCCACCGGTACGACGACCTTGTCGATCATCGAAAACAGCGGTCGTGCGCGCTCCTACGGGGTGGAAGCGGAGCTTCAGTGGGAGCCGACCGATGAGCTGCGTATTGGTGCAACGCTGGCTTATCTCAACGCAAAATACACCCAGTATGATCAGGTGCCTGCGCCGTTCGGCACCAGCATCTTGATACCAGATGCAACCCAGTTGACCCCGACCATAGTCAATGGCGTGACGATTGCGCCAGCCGGTCAGCGACGCCTGTTCGCTCCGGGTTACAATTGCAGTCTCGTCCCCGGCACGGGCGGCACGGGGCAGCCCGGTGCTGCTTTCGGCTGCGATATCAGTGGCAACACTATCCCGCATTCGCCGGAATGGACTGGATCGGTGACGGTTGCATACGACATCGAAATCGGCAGTCTGGGTAGCATCACGCCTTTTGCGGCAGTAATATTTTCCTCCGAATTCTTCGGTCAGCCGTTCAATTCGATCCTCGAACGGCAGGGCAGTTTTGCCAAGCTCGACCTCAGGCTGACCTGGGAT
The DNA here is from genome assembly GCA_031397785.1 of Sphingomonas sp. Lineage (GTDB taxonomy): Bacteria > Pseudomonadota > Alphaproteobacteria > Sphingomonadales > Sphingomonadaceae > Sphingopyxis. The sequence goes on from JANNMK010000205.1 coordinate 3,112, forward strand.
CTGAACGACGATGTTTCGGTCCAGGCGTTTGTCACCAACGTCACGGATGAAGTCACGGCTACGCGTTTTGTCTGGGGTGGCGGCGGCAATTTGCAGTCCAGCTTTGCGCCACCAAGGCAGTGGGGTGTCACCGGGCGCTTCCGCTTCTGATCGGGCAGTCGGACAGGCGTGCAACGGGGGCGAAGATGAACTCTTCCGCCCCCCCGTTCATAAACTTTGCGAGATGTCGGGACGTGTTCCGATGCACGATGAACAGTCTGTGCTCGACGATATTTGCGCGGCGCGGGCAGGCACCAGTGATGCTCCCAGCAACATGCTGTGCATCCGCAGTGCAAGCTTGTCGGCATTGACCGGCGGCGCACTGTTCATCGAATTCGGGATCATGCCATCACCGGCGACGCCCGAGGAAGGCGTTTCGGTTGATTGTCTGGCGGCGACCCACGATGTGGATCGGTGCGCCGGCGTGGGTGTGACGACATTTGCTTGATGGCGGCGCAGGCCTGTCGGCCGCAGACTGGCGGTTGCTGTTGCGGGCGATGCTGTGACGTCTGTCATTTTTGCAAATTCGAGGTCAGCGAGTGGCAGCGGAAAGTGACGAAGGATATGCAGTGGACCATGCGGTAACGCTCGACCACATCGAACAACGGTTACGGTGGCTGTCGTCGTGGACAATCCACAACGCCAACCATTTGCGACCGAACCTTGATGGCATCAAAGTCGGCGGACATCAGGCATCATGCGCATCGATAACCGCGATCATGACCGCGCTATATTTTCATGCCCTGCGACCCAATGACAAGGTGGCCGTAAAACCTCACGCCGGGCCGGTGCTGCACGCCATCCATTATTTGCTGGGCTCGCAATCGCTGGACCAGCTTAAGGCCTTTCGCGGTTTCGGCGGAGCACAAAGCTATCCTAGCCGAACCAAGGACAGGATTCCCATCGATTTTTCCACCGGCTCGGTCGGATTAGGTGTGGCCATCACCGCCTTTGCCAGCCTGGTTCAGGATTATCTGATCGCCCATGGGACGCTGCATCAAGACCAGGCGGGCCGCATGATCGCCCTGATGGGCGATGCCGAGCTTGATGAAGGAAATATCTACGAATGCCTGATCGAAGGATATAAGCACGACATTCGAAACTGCTGGTGGATTGTCGATTATAACCGCCAGTCGCTTGATGCGACCACCGCAGACCGCATGTTCCGGCGGTTCGACGATATTTTCGAAACATGCGGTTGGCGGGTGATCACGCTGAAACATGGCAAATTGCAGCAGGCCGCATTTGCCGAGCCGGGCGGGGAGCGCCTGAGAGAGTGGATCGATTCCATTGCCAATGCCGATTTTGCTGCTTTGACCTACCAAGGCGGGGCGGCGTGGCGGCAGCGTTTGACAGCCGACATCGGCGACGCCCCGGGCATTGCCGCACTGCTGGATCGGCGCGACAACCTGACGCTGGCGCGATTGATGACCAATCTCGGCGGCCATTGTACGGCATCGCTGTGCGAAGCTTTCGATGCCGCCGCGGGCGACACTCCCACCCTGTTTATCGCCTATACCGTCAAGGGTTATGGCCTGCCTTTCGCGGGGCACAAGGACAATCATTCCGGGCTGATGACGCCCGATCAGATCGACGTATTGCGGGTCGAACTGGCGATCGCAAGTGGCGATGAATGGTCGCCGTGGGCTGGGTTGGGAGCCAATATGGCGGCAGCGGCCAAGGCACTGGTCACTGCCAGCCCGATAGCGCGGACCAGAGAAGCTGCTGCTGTGCCGCGTCACGTCGTGCCGCGATTGACCCCGCCCGAGGGCGCAATGCAATCGACGCAGACCGCGTTTGGCAAACTGCTTTTCCAACTTGCTAAATCGACTGAATCCATTGCCGATCATATCGTCACCACATCGCCCGATGTGACCGTCTCGACCGGTCTTAGTGCATGGGTGAACCAGCGCGGTCTGTTCCGCCGCAACGAGATGAGCGATGTCTTTCGCGCGGCAAAGATCCCGTCGGCGCAAAAGTGGAACGGGCATGGAGCCGGCCAGCATGTCGAGCTCGGGATCGCGGAAAACAACCTGTTTCTCAATCTTGCCGCATTTGGTTTGTCCGCCGAGCTGTTTGGGCAGCGGCTGATACCCATTGGGACCGTCTACGATCCGTTCATCGCCCGCGGGCTCGATGCGTTGAATTATGCCTGTTACCAGGATGCTCGCTTCTTGCTGGTCGGTACGCCGTCGGGCATCACATTGGGAGCAGAAGGCGGAGCGCACCAGTCGATCAATCCGCCTCTCATTGCAATGGGTCAGCCCGGATTGCGCCACTATGAACCGGCGTTCGCCGACGAACTAGCGTTGCTGATGGAAGAAGCGCTGACGTCGATGCAGGAAGAGAATGGCGAGGCGGTCTATCTGCGTCTGACGACTCGCACTATCGAACAGATCGTTCGCGTCGATGATCGCTGGCGCGACGGCGCAGTAGCGGGCGGATACTGGCTGCGTGAGCCAGCGGTGGGTGCGACAGCGGCAATCATATTTTCAGGCGCTATTGTTCCTGAGGCTCTTGCCGCTTGGCGCGCGCTGACCGACGACCTGCCCGGCATCGGTCTCCTCAACGTGACGTCGCCCGATTTATTGCATCGCGGATGGAGCGCGGCGCATCGAAGGAACTGGACGGGCCAGCAACGCGGCTCATGTCATATTGAAGCCCTGCTCGAGCCACTCGCAGCCGATGCCCGGATCATAACCATATTGGATGGATCACCTGCTGCCCTCAGCTGGATAGGCGGCGTAGCGGGGCATCGTGTCAGTCCGTTGGGCATCGAACGCTTTGGGCAAACCGGTCCGTTGCAGGATCTTTACGCTGACAACCGGATCGATGCGGAGGCCATTATCGATGCGGTCGCCGAGCTGTTTATGCCATAGCAAAGACCGCGTCCAATCTGATTGGCGACCTTGGATTTCGGCATCGTCGAGAGGTATCTGCACTAGCGCTCCGTGCTCTTGGCGAGCAAGCCTACATGGTCCGGCGTAGCGAGAGCAGATGGCGGAGCGGGTGGGATTCGAACCCACGATGGGCTTTTGACCCATACTCACTTTCCAGGCGAGCGCCTTCGACCACTCGGCCACCGCTCCGCATGCACTGGATAGAGGGCGCGCACTAGCCGTGACATCGGGGGGTGGCAAGGGCAGGGCGGCGCTATTCTTCAGCCTTTAGCGACTCCTGCCCACCGTCGAGGGCATCTGCAGCAATGCGTTGGGGAGCGGGCCGTCCGCTGGCACTGATGGCCGCAGTCAACGGATCGACAAAGCTGGCGGCGTCCCCGACCACGACGATGTCGGCATTTGCCGGATCGAAACGGGCCGCACCGACGCGAGCAACATCCTGCGACGTGACCGCCAGCAGGTTTGCTGCGTAGCTATCAAGCTCGTTGAGCGGCAGGTCCAGCATTGCCAGGCTGCTGACGCGGGACGCAAGCCCGCCGACGGTGCCAACATCGCGTCCGAAATCGCCGATCAGTGCTGCCTGGCGTGCGGCAAGTTCATCGGCCGTGGGAACGCTTTGGCCAAGCGCCGCAAATGCGTTCGAAACCAGGCCGACTACTTCGAGGGCAGCATCGTTGCGTGTCTGGACGCTGGCGATGATTGCGCCCGGTGCATAGCGTGCGCTGAGGCTCGATCCCGCGCCGTAAGACAGGCCGCGGCGGATGCGGATTTCCATATTGAGCCGCGCCGAATAGCCGCCACCGAGAATGTCGTTGGCAAGCAGTATCGGGAAATAGTCCGGATCGGATCGGGCAATTCCTGGCAGCCCGAGTGAAACCGCCGCCTGGCCGGTGCCCGGCAGATCGACGATGATGGTGCGCGGCGCGGTCGCAAAATCGGTCGACGGTGGCGACGCGGGCAACGGCGTTGAAGGCTTGGCCCACTCGGCAAAGTGGCGTTGTGCCATTGCCATGCCATCAGCCTCCGACATGTCACCCGCAATGACAAGTACGGCATTGTCCGGCCGCCAGTGCTGAGCGTGAAAGGCCGCGACATCGGCGCGGTTCACCGTGCCGATGCTCGCTGCGGTCTGGACATTGCCGTACGCACTTGAGCCATAAATGGCGCGAGCGATGGCGATCGAAGCGATGCTGCCGGGTTCGCTTTTGGCGATTGCAATAGCATCGAGCGCCTGCTGGCGGGCCCGATCCACCTCTTCGCGGGCGAGGGCCGGGGCGCGCGCAGCGTCGGCCACAAGTGCCAGTGCGGCGTCGATCCGGTCGCTGCGCGCATCGATGACGATGTAAGAGGAATCAGCCCCGCTGCTCGCGCTGACCGCTGCTCCCAGGGATTCGAACGCTGCCGCCATGGCAGTGGCATCGCGTCCTGCGCTACCCTTGATCGTCAGCTCTGCGGTCAGTTCGGCAAGGCCTGCGCGCCCAACCGGATCGGCGGCGTCGCCAGAGCGAATATGCAGCCCCGCGCTGACCAGCGGCAACCTGCGTGAAGGGATAACGATGACGCGAAGGCCATTGGCCAGGCGTTGTTCGACCCGCGCTGGAATGGCAGCGGTGACTGGCACACCGGCGGCGGGCGGAGCGATACGCTGTTCGGGCGATGCCAGCGTTGTTACCGCAATGTCGGTGGCGGAAATGGTGAGCGGGTTGGCGCGGATGGTCGGCGAATCGACTATCGTATCGCCGGCTACCCCGGTTGGCCGATCTTCGGTGCTGCGATATTGAATGACGATACGGCGCTGATCGACCATCAAAGTGCGTGCGACGCGCTGGATGTCGGCCGGGCTGATCCTCTGGATAGCTGCGATCTGGGCGTCAGCTGCTGCAGCATCGCCATATTGAACAATAGCTTCGGCGAGTTCGGAGGCGCGCCCGCTTGCCGTTTCACGGTTGCGCAGGCGGGCAGTGACCAGCTCGTTTTTGGCTTCGTCCAGTTCGGCAGTCGATACGGGACAATCCCTGATTGCGGCGATTTCAGCTTCGATCAGGCGCAGTCCCTGTGCGGCGGTCTTGCCGTCGCTCAGGATGGCAGCCAGCGTGAACTGGCCAGGCTGCTGATAAAACTCGGCATTAGTGAACACTTCGCTCGCGATGCCCGTGCGCTGCACCAATGATTGATAGAGACGCGAGGATTCGCCGCGCGAGAGGATTGCATCGAGCAGCAATAGCGTGGGAGTATCGGCGCTGGTGGCAATCGGCTGCGGATAGCTCACCGTTACGGCGGGCAGCGGGACGTTGGGCTGAAATATCTCGTAATTGCGCGGCGCGGTGGCCAGCGGTTCGATCGTCTCAACTCGCGGGATCGGACGGTCGGGCCGCGATATGGGTGCGAAATAGGCGTCGACCCAGCGGTCGAGATCTGCAGCATTGAACTTGCCGGCGACGACCAGCACGGCGTTGTCGGGGCGATAGTAAGTGGCATGAAAGGCCCGAACATCGTCGATGGTCGCTGCATCGAGATCGGCGATCGATCCGATGCCGGGACGGCCATAGGGATGGACGCTATAGGCGGTCTGGCTGAGATGAAGATAGAAGAGCGGGCCGTAGGGCGAGGCGAGCACGCGCTGGCGCAATTCTTCCTTCACCACGTCGCGTTCGGAGGCGAAGGTCGCCTGATCGATGACCAGCGAGCCCATGCGCTCCGCCTCCGCCCAGATGATGCGCTCGAGATGGTTGGCGGGAACCTCGCTGTAATAGTCGGTATAGTCGTTGGCGGTGGACGCATTGTTGAAGCCGCCGACATCCTCGGTCAGCCGGTCGAAGGTTTCGGTCGGCATGTTGCGGGTCGATTTGAACATGATATGTTCGAACAGATGGGCAAAGCCGGAGCGGCCCGGCGGATCGTCACGCGAGCCGACCTTGTACCAGACCTGCACCGAGACGGTGGTGCCGCTGTCGTCGGGCATAGAATAGACCGTCAAGCCGTTGGCGAGGGTACGCATGGTGTAGGCGAGCGGGGCAACCGCGACGCCCGCCGATGCGGTGGCGGACGGCGCAGGCGCCGGTTGCGCTGCAGCGAGGCTGGCGCCGCCAACCAGGGCGATCAGCGCGGCGGAAGTGGCGAGGCGGGCGAGCTTGATCATGGAGGCTCCGGCAGAAGGCGGTTCGAACAGCCGTTGGTGTAGCCGAAACGCTGGTCTTGCCAAGCACCCGCCTCGGTTGGCACCGCTTGCTTTCGCACACGGTGGTGGCACACTCCGGCGCATGATCCGCACCACTGCGCTTGCCGCGCTCTCGCTCCTCGCCCTCCCTGCTCCGTTGGCTGCACAAACCGCTACGCCAGCCCCCGCACCAAGCGAGATTGTCTCTGCCGCACCGGCATCTGACTGGGTCGCCATCGCGCCCGCCGACCTGCTCGTCATGGAACTCGCGCCAGATCAGCGCGGCCGTGCGCGGCGGGTGGTCATCCAGCTGATGCCAGCGCCGTTCAGCGAGGGGTGGATTGGCAATATCCGCACGCTTGCCGCCGCGCGCTGGTGGGACGGGACGAGCGTCAATCGGGTGCAGGACAATTATGTCGTGCAATGGGGCGATGCGAGCGAGGCGAAGGGGCTGCCTGAGGGTCTGCGGGTGGTGCCGCAAGGCGACTACACCATCCGCAATCGCTTCATCAGGCTTGACGGCTCCCCGTCAGATTGGCGCAGCGATCCATATGCGAAATTCAACCAAATCGTTGGCGGCTGGCCTATTGCGTCCGATGAAATACGCGAATGGCCCGTTCACTGCTACGGCATGGTCGGCGTCGGTCGCAATTTGTCTCCCGACACCGGGAGCGGGGCCGAGCTTTACACCGTGATCGGCCATGCCCCGCGCCATCTCGACCGCAATATCTCGCTGGTCGGGCGGGTGATCGAGGGGATCGAGCATCTTTCCAGCCTGCCGCGCGGGACCGAGGCTTTGGGCTTTTATGCCACGGCCGAGGAACGGGTGCCGATTGTCTCGGTCCGCATCGCCACCGACCTGCCCGCCGCAGAGCAACCTCGCTTCCAGTTCCTCTCGACCGAATCCCAAACCTTTACCCGCTACGCCGAAGCGCGCGCCAATCGGCGCGATCCGTTTTTCAATGTGCCGGCGGGCGGGGCGGATATTTGCAACATCCCGGTGCCGGTGCGGCGGGTGCCGTAAATAGCTTCGTCATTGCGACCTCGGCCTTGAGCCGGGGGAAGCAATCCAGAGCGGCTCTGCACAACACTGGATTGCTTCGCGTAGTTTATCCTGAGCGCCTGCAAGGCAGTCGAAGGGCTCGCAATGACGGCTATTCCTCGACTGGCTTCTGCTCCCCCGCCCCCCGCGCCTGCGCCTTGCGTTTGCGCAGGTTGGCACGCAGCTGTTCCGCAAGGCGGGCGGCGCGGTCATTGCCGGCTGCGCGGGCGGCCGGGTCGGGATTCTTTTCGTCCATTGCGGGGTGATAGGCCGACAGGCACTGCGCGGACAAGCCGTGCCTTGACAGTGGACAGGCTGCCAGCCATAGGCCGCGCCTGTCCGGCAGGGTTGCCTCTGCCAGCGGCACCAGTTGCTGCTGTAGCTCAGTGGTAGAGCGCGTCATTGGTAATGACGAGGTCGGGAGTTCAATCCTCCCCAGCAGCACCATTTTTCTCCGGATGTCGCTCTTGTGATCGTCAGGATCCTCCCCGGTTGTTGATCGATAGAAGCGATCAAGGGTTACACAGGGTGATCCATACGCACAGGCGAAACTCGTCACCCGGCCAAGCGACTGATCGACTATGACGATCAATCGAGCCATGTTTCATATCTGACAGCCCTTGTTCGGTTCGGTCCTGCGAACGCTGCAGGACAGCGACCGCCAGCAGGCGTGGTTACGACGAGACTTGTCGCCCGTGCACTATTATCATGGCAAGACAGGTGTAGGACAGCGGCTTTTGCGCTGCGGCGTGACATCGCGACGGGGAAAATGGTGGGCGTGGCAAGGATTGAACTTGCGACCCCTGCGATGTCAACACAGTGCTCTACCACTGAGCTACACGCCCACACTAGGAAGCGGCCATTAGGGCCAGGCTTGCGGGATGGCAAGCCGGTTTGTGCGCCGGTTTCCCGGGCTCAGACCGAGCCGATGCTCCTGACGCCGGCGAACATCATGTCGACCTGACGCACCAGATCCTTGAGGTGGAACGGTTTGGACAGCAGCCGCGCGTCCGGCACCGCATCGCTGGCCTGCAAAGCCACCGCAGCAAAGCCGGTAATGAACATGACCTTTGGTGCAGGGTCGAGCGCCTGCGCCTTTTGGGCGAGTTCGATGCCGTCCATTTCAGGCATGACGATATCGGTCAGCAACAGATCGAAGGTGCCCGATTCGACGAGATCGAGCGCCTCTCGCCCGGTCGCTGCGGTCACCACCTGATAACCGTTGCGTTCGAGCGCGCGCGCCAGATAGACGCGCATCGCATCATCGTCTTCGGCAAGAAGAATCCGGTGGGTCAAACGAAAATCCTCAGGCAAAACAGGGTTGGCGTCGATCACCGGTCGGCACCCTCATCGTCCTTACCAGAAGCCGCTTAACGATTTCCAGCATGATATGGGCTGGCGCGGTTTTTCTCTCCGTGCTTTGACACCTCCGATGGACATCAGCCTTTCGCCCGCCTTTGCCGTTACCGGTCCGGTCTTACCGGAACGGCCAGTTATCATAGCGGTTCCCCACGCCGGACGAATATATCCCGCCGAGCTGCTTGCAGCGGCGCGGGTCAGCCGGGAAGTGCTCGAATTGCTGGAGGACCGCCATGTCGATGCGCTTGCTGCGGTCGCTGCCTTGCGCGGGACCACCGTCATCACGGCGACCATGGCGCGCGCGTGGATCGACCTTAACCGCAGCGAGGACGAGTGGGATGCCGGGCTGGTAGCCGATGCCCTGCCTCCAGCCGTCGTCTCGCAACGGGCTCGCAGCGGCCTCGGCATTGTTCCGCATCGTCTGCACCCCGCCGGCAACCTGTGGCGGCAGCGTATGAGCCATGCCGATCTTCTGGCGCGCATCGCATCGGTGCATCGGCCGTATCACGCAACGATCGCCGACGCGCTGGTTCAGGCACAGGCCCGCTTTGGCCAGGCGGTGCTGATCGATCTGCATTCGATGCCCGGTCAGCCCGGCGGCTCTCCCCAGTTCATCGTCGGCGACCGATATGGCAGCAGCGCCAGCAACGAACTGGTCGACCGGTTGCCGGCGATGGCTGAAGGACATGGCCTGTCTGTTGCGCGAAACGCCCCCTACGCCGGGGCCTATGGCGTAACGCGTCATGGCGACCCCGCGGCCGGGCGTGAAGCCGTGCAAATCGAATTCGACCGCACCTTGTACTGCGATGCCACCGGACAACCGGATCATCGGCATGTGGCGCCGCTAGGACGACTTGTCGCCGCGCTGGTCGCGGTGGCCGAAGACCATGTGTTGAGCCGATACCCCCGGCAGCTCGCGGCGGAATAAGGTTTTTTTCTTCAGCGACGCATCGCTCAAGGCAAAAAAAGTCCGCCCCGCGATAAATCGCGGAGCGGCCAGGGTCCAGGGAGGAGACACCCATGCGGGTGTCCGTCACTGCGCCGGTAAGGGGGGAAACCGGCAAGCAGCGACTATTCAAAGATAGGTCAAGCGCTGACCAGTTTCAAGGTTAGCGAAATGGCGGTTTGCGGGCGGTTTCAAGCGACCGGGGCAACAATGCCCTCGGGGATGGGCATCTTGCCAGATGCCATTTGCTCACCGAACAAATCCTTCATCGACTGCATCGAGAACAGATGCGCATAGAGCAGCGGGAGCATGCCATTCTGGGACATTTTGCGCAGCGCATCACCGCGCAATTCCTTGAGCTTTTCCTCGTCGATCATGCGGAAGCCCCGGTAGACATAGGGTTTTTCCTGTCCATCAGCCTGGATCGCCACTTCGCCGTCCATCAGGATGTCATGCTTGGCGAGCTCGTCCATGAAGGCCGACGTGCGGGCACCAGCCTGTTCAAACTGTTCGCAAAAGCCGAGAATTTCGGTGGTCGCCTGCGCCGGTTTGTCGCCATCGAACAGCGGAACACCGTCGATATCGGCACCGACGCCGGGTGCCGACGGATCGAAACACAGTGACAGTTCATCGGTTTCGGGGCGCAGTTTTGCGAGCAGGAAGGGGTAGCGACGCACGTAGGCTGGAACATAGACCGGTTTGAGCAGCGTGCCGTCTTCGCCGACGAATATATTGACGCCTTCGTTCAGGCCCATAAGCGCCAACGGCACCGATTGTGCGCCGGACGAAAACACGATGGGGTAATGACGCGAGGCGAGAATGAATTCGTCGATGGTGATGGGGATGGCATGTTGCCCGGCGAGAAACGGTGCCTTGTCCTGCGTCTGGATTTTCCATCCGGCGTGAAGGTTCGACGACAGCGGCACGAGATCGCTGTAGAACAGGGGCAGGTTGGGCACGGTGGCCATTGCGGGAAACTCCATGGACGGATGCAAGGGGCGGCACCGGGCCGCGTGAAAGACGCGCCCTTATTGAATAGGTGCACGCTGCGCAAGGCAGGGTGGCGGTTCAGCCCGTCAATACCCCGGGGTTGAGCAGTCCCGCCGGGTCCATCGCCCGTTTGATCGCGCGCAGCACCGCGATGCGGGCCGGATCGGCAATATCGGCGAGCAGATCGGCTTTGGTGCGACCGATGCCATGTTCGGCGCTGATCGATCCGCCTGCTGCAACAGCGGCGTCGTAAACGACACGGCTGGCCGCTTCGCCATGGATGGCAATCCAGTGTCCGGGATCGACCCCGGCGGGCGGACGGACATGATAATGCACATTACCGTCGCCAAGATGACCGAAAGCCAGGCTGGTCGCGCCGGGAAAAGCGGCGGCAACGCGGCCGGGCACCGTGTCGATATAGTTCGGCATCGCCGCCACCGGCACGCTGATATCATGTTGCAGCGCCGGTCCCTTGGCGCGCTCAGCCTCTGAAATCGAATCGCGCAGTTTCCAGAAGGCGTCGGCCTGCGCCTCGCTGGCGGCGATGGTCGCATCCGCGATCAAACCCGTATCGAGCAGATTGGCGAGCGCGGTTTCGAGCCGGGCGACGGGATCGGCCTCTGACGCTGCTGCGACCACCTCGACCAGAATATGCCATGGCGATGGCGCAGCGAGCGGCGCTCGCGTGCCGGGGATGTGCGCGAGGACAGCGTCGAGTGCAGCGGCGGGTATCAGCTCGAATCCCTCCAGCGCAGAACCCAGCACCGATTCCAGTGCGCGCAAGGTGGCGAGAGCGGCGGTCGGGCTGGCGATGGCGAGCCAGCCGACCGCTCTGGCAGCAATGCCGGGGACGAGCCGCAATGTCACGCCGGTGACGATGCCAAGCGTTCCTTCCGCGCCGATGAATATATGTTTGGGGTCCGGCCCCTGATTGTCCTTGGCCAGCGGAGTCATCAGGTCGAGCACGCTGCCATCGGCGAGCACGATTTCGATCCCCGCGGTTAGCGCGCGCATCGTCCCGTGGCGCAGCACTTGCGTGCCGCCGGCGTTGGTCGAGACCAGCCCGCCCAGCGTCGCCGACCCCTTGCCCCCCAATATCAGTGGAAAGCGCAAGCCGACCGCATCGGCAGCATCATGTGCGTGCGCCAATATGACCCCGGCATCGGCGCTCAACAGCATTGTTTGACTCTCGAGGCTGCGGACGCGGTTCATGCGGCGCAGCGAGAGCAGCAACGCGGATCCGTCAGCGGGGGGGGTCGCGCCAGCGCATTGGCCGCTGTTGCCCCCCTGCATCGTCAGCCGGGCGCCAGCCGCCGCGCAGAGCCGCACGATCGCCTGCACCTCTGCGGTCGATGCAGGCGACAGCATGGCGGGCGAATTGCCGTGCACCCGCCCGCGCCAGTCGCTGAGCCACGGCGCCATGCTCTGGGCATCGGTCGTGAAGCCTTTTGACCCGAGGAGCGCGGCAAGTTGGGGGAGGAGGTTCGGTTCGGCCATCGGCCAGATGTAGTGCCGCCGGAGGCGTATGAAAATGGTCGCCGGGTCAGGCTCGGTGCTGCTGCCGCAACCCCGCCAATTCGCTTGAATTTTTCGATGATTGCGCGCATAGGCGCGGGGCAGGCGTGAGGCCGGGTCAAACGGACCTGTCCCGCTGCCCATATGCTCTCCGAAAGCACCACTGAATGAATTTCGCCGATCTCGGCCTCTCCGATGAATTGCTGCGCGCCGTAACCGAGGCGGGCTATAGCGAGCCGACTCCGATCCAGGCCGCCGCCATCCCCCAGGTTCAAATGATGCGCGACCTTGTCGCCATCGCCCAGACGGGCACGGGCAAGACCGCCAGCTTTGTCCTCCCCATGATCGATATCCTCGCCGAAGGGCGGGCGCGGGCGCGCATG
>JANNMK010000216.1:0-1635 GCA_031397785.1 Sphingomonas sp.
CGCTGAACGGTGGCGATCCGGATGATGCCGCCGATGCGCTCTTCGCCTGCGACTTTGCCGATGCACTGCTGGGCGATCCGCTACTGCGCAGCGAGGCGGTGGGCGGGCTGGCCAGCCGCGTCTCGGTCCACCCGTCCGTCCGCGCCGCGCTGTTCGAGCGGCAGCGCGATTTTGCCACCCAGCCGGGCGGCGCGGTGCTCGACGGGCGGGACATCGCCACGGTGATTGCGCCGGATGCCGATGCCAAGCTGTTCGTCACTGCATCGGTCACGGCGCGCGCGACGCGGCGCTGGCGCGAGATGCAGGGGCGCGGGCTGGCGAGCGACCTTGACGCGATCATCGACGATCTGGCGGCGCGCGATGCCCGGGATGCAGCGCGCGCCGCCGCCCCGCTGGTGCAGGCGCAAGGCGCGGACTTGCTGGATACCAGCGGTCTCGCTATAGACGCAGCCGTCGAACAGGCGATTGTCCTGGTGAATGCACAGCTGGCCCGGCGGTAGCGCAGGCGCAAGCTCGGCGGAAAAGCACGAAAAACGGTGCGCGGGGCTATCCAGATGGAGATGCTCTGCTGCGCCCGTTTGCGTATTTCCGTGATTCTCCGGGGCGGTTGCCGGAACGGCTCCTGCCATGGCATCCGGCCTGTGCGGGAAACATCGGCCAGCAAGACCCCGGGATCCAACCCGGTGGCCGGAAACACGACGTAGAAAGTCCCTCCAACCATGGCCACTTCGGCTCATCCTACCCGCGACGATTTCGCCGCACTGCTCAACGAGACACTCGGCGGCGCCGATCAGGCCTTTGAAGGCCGTGTCGTCAAGGGCACCATCACCGCCATCGAAAACGACCTTGCCGTCATCGACGTCGGTCTGAAGAGCGAAGGCCGCGTGCCGTTGCGCGAATTCGCTATGCCGGGCCAGAAAGCCGATCTGAAGGTCGGTGACGAAGTCGAGGTGTTCGTCGATCGCGTCGAAAACGCCATGGGCGAAGCGATGCTGAGCCGCGACCGCGCGCGCCGCGAAGCCGCCTGGGATCGCCTGGAAGGCGAGTTCACCAAGGAAGGCCGCGTCGAAGGCGTGATCTTTGGCCGGGTCAAGGGCGGCTTTACCGTCGACCTGGGCGGCGCTGTCGCCTTCCTGCCCGGCAGCCAGGTCGATATCCGCCCGGTGCGCGATGTCCAGCCGCTGATGGACCTGCCGCAGCCGTTCCAGATCCTCAAGATGGATCGCCGCCGCGGCAACATCGTCGTGTCGCGCCGCGCCATCCTCGAAGAAACGCGCGCCGAACAGCGGTCCGGCCTGATCCTCAATCTGGTCGAAGGCCAGATCATCGAAGGCATCGTGAAGAATATCACCGATTATGGTGCGTTCGTCGACCTGGGCGGGATCGACGGCCTGCTGCATGTCACCGACATGAGCTACAAGCGCGTCAACCACCCGTCGGAAGTGCTCAACATCGGGGATGTGCTGCGCGTCCAGATCGTCCGCATCAACCGCGATACGCAGCGCATCTCGCTGGGCATGAAGCAGCTCGAAAGCGATCCGTGGGAAGGCGCAGTCGCCAAATACCCGATCGATGGCAAATTCACCGGCCGGGTGACCAACATCACCGAATATGGTGCCTTTGTCGAACTCGAAC
>JANNMK010000224.1:0-22198 GCA_031397785.1 Sphingomonas sp.
AGCCCGACGCGCAGGCCGAGATAGACGTTGGCCGCGGTGAACAGCAAGGTGATGAGCCCGCCGAGCAGCAACCCCCGGATCGTCAGTTCGCGCATGCGGCCCCCTTGGTCACCCGCACGCTGTCAGTTCGGGCCGTCCCTGTCTGCCCTACCCGTGGCGGTCTGTCATCCCCTGACAACGAACGGGGTCAGAAGTTCGCGGTCGCCCCGACGAAAAAGCTGCGGCCGCGCGTCGAAACCGGATAGGCGGCTTCTGCCGCATAGGGCCGTTCGTCGGTCAGATTGGTAACTCCGGCGCGCAGCGTGAAATCGTCCGTGATGTCGTAGCGCAGGCTGATGTTGTGCGACCATTGCGCCGGTGACCGGTTCGGCCGGGCAAAGCCGGTATCGCCATCCTCGACCTCGACCCCCTGAAAGAATTGCGCCGACTGCCAGAAGCTCTGCCATTCGAACCGCGCTGGGCCACGGGTCAGCGCGATGCCGGTGACGAACGCCCATTCGGGCTGCTGTGCTTCGCCGATAAACTGATCGGAAGCGCTCGGGTCGGTCGGCGAGGTAAACCGGATGACGCTGTTGTTCCAGGTGCCACCGATCCGCGCTTCGAGCGAGACATCGGCGGTCAGGCGGGTGCGATAGGTTGCTGCAAAATCGACGCCATCTGCTTCGAACCGGGCAAAGTTGACTGCACCGGAGCGAAAGCTGTTGAACCCCAGGAAGGTCGGTCCGGCAGTCCGGTTGCGGGTGAACAATTGGCAGAAACCGTTGTTCGGGAAATCGGCCGAATCATAGCAGCCAGCAACGATATCGTCCGACGATACCGCCTGAATGGCATCGGTGATCACATAGTTCCAATAGTCCGCGGTCAGCGACAGGCCGGGAATGAAACTGGGCTCGACCACTGCGCCGACCGTCCAGCTCGTCGATTTTTCTTCTTCGAGCAGCGGGTTGCCGCCGGTCAGCCCGGTAATCCGCGCGGTCAGCGGATCGGTAAAGCCGACCGGTATGCCGTCCGCCCGGCAATTGGCCAGCCGGGCGGCGGGATTGGGCCCCAGGTTGATCTGGCCGGCGTCGCACACGTCGATCGGGCGGAAAGTCGCTGGAGTGACCGGACCGAACAATTCGGTGATGTTGGGAGCGCGCACCGCCCGGCTGTAGCTGCCGCGAAAGCGGATATCGCGGATCGGCGCATAGGTGCCATCGATGCCCCAAGTGAACACGCCCTTGGTGTTGGTCAGATCGTAGCGCGAATAGCGCGCCGCACCGCGCACGCTGAGGTCGTAGGCGAAGGGCATATCGCGCAGCAGCGGCAGTTCAAGTTCCCCGAACACTTCCCAGACACTGTATTTGCCGCTTTCATTCTGCGTGCCGGATTCGAAATACAGTCCCTGATTGTCGAGCGGGTCGGCTGTGAAGCGGCTCTTTTCGCGGCGATATTCGCCGCCGATGACGATGCCGGGCGCGCCGCCAGGAAGCTCGAAAAACCCCTCGGTCGTGCCGCTGATGAAGCCCTGCGCCACCATTTGCTCGATCGAGGAGCTGGCGGTCGAGGACGGGTTGACGAAGGCGACGGCAGCCGCGCTGGGCGAGCCCAGGCCGAACAGGTTGAGCGGACGGCAGCTGCCGTCATTGGTCGCAAAGGTGACCGGTTCGAAAATGCCGTCGCCATCAGGATCGGCATCATAGCCGGGGAAGGGCGAGGTGCCGGGGATCGCGGTATTGGTCAGCGACGATCGGCAGACGATCTGGCCGTTGGGCGCGCGCACCGCATCGACCGCCGCGTAAAAGCGATCTTCGAGGCGGCGATTCAACGTCACTACGGTTTCATCCGTCCGGCCGTAATTCACCGACATTTCATAGCGGAACGTTGAGCCAAGCTGGCCATCGGCACCAACGACGATGCGATAGGTATCGCGCTCGATTTCATCGCGGTTGGCACCGAAATCGGTGTTGTCGCGGCTGATGAAGAATTGCGCGGTTCCGGCATCGCCGGGGTTGGCGGCGAGATAGGTCGCGGCGGCGGCCTGCAATTCGGCGGGCAGAAACGGATTGTCGAGGCGGATCGGAATGGTGTCGTTGAAGCTGTTGACGTTGTTGGTCACCGCCGCCTTGGTGCGGACGAACTTGGCTTCGATGAATGGACGGAAGGCCGGGCTGATCTCGTAATTGGCGTTGAAGTTGCCGTTGAACTGTTCGATCTGCGGCAGAATGTCTTCATTGTCGAGGAACACCAATATGCCGTCGCCGCCAAAGGCATTGGCAAAACCGGCGATGGCACCATCGCGGAACGGCCTGACCCGCCCCGACTGCTGATCGACGACCCAGCAGCCAAAGCCGGTACTGTTGAAGTTAAAGGTCTGGCTGCAATCGTCGGTGCCATTGCGGTCGAAATCGGTGTTGAGATTGTCGGCAGCAAGGTCGCCATCGGCATCAAAGCCGATCAGGCCGAACGGGCTGGAGATCGAAAATGTCCGACCAGGCAGGAACGCCCGAGGCGGCGCTGCACGGGCGCGGTCGACCAGTGTCTGCGGGGTGGCGGCATAGCGCGGTGCACCATTGCGCAGGATAGTCTGGCCGATGAACGCACCGGCCGACACAAGCGCCGGAGTAAGGTCGCCAGCCTGAAAGCGCAGCGCAGGATTGGCATCGTCGTCAAGCCGTTGCCCGCCGCGCAGATAGTCACGATCGCCATAGCTGATCGAGCGTTCGTTGCGATACTGGCCGGAAATGGTGATGTTGCCGCGACCGCCCAGATCGATGCCATAAGCGCCCGACAAAGAGAAGCGCGCAGCATCGCCTTGTTCGCTGATGCCGGCCTGTGCATCAAGTTCGACGCCGGTAAAATCGCGGCGCAGCACATAGTTGACCACCCCCGATACCGCGTCCGAACCATAGACCGCCGATGCCCCGCCGGTCAGCACGTCGACCCGGTCGATCAGCACCGATGGAATGGTATCGACATCGACGATGCCGGTCCCGGAAGACCCCGCCACATGACGACGCCCGTTGACCAGCACCAGGGTGCGAATGGCACCAAGTGCACGCAGATCCAGCTGTGCCCCGCCGACGACCGATCCGCGGGTTGCCGACAGGTCGGACGTGGTCGACGCGAACAGCGATGGGATATATTGGACGATACTGCCCGCCGTGACATTGCCCGCCGATATCAGCGTATCGCCGCCCAGTGTCGTGACCGGCGCGGCCGCCTCCAGGTCGGGCCGCTGGATGCGCGATCCGGTGACAACGATGTCCGCCTCGTCTTTGTTGGCTTCCTCGTCCTGCGGGGCGGCCGGTGCATTCTGCGCCCGGGCCGGAAATGCCGCCACAAGGGCGCATGCCGCAGCGATTGCAGACGTCCGCGCCAATGCGGCAGAAAATTTCGAAAGGCTGGTCATCGTCATCCCCCTGCAATGTGCCGCAAGTCCCGCCAGGGTGTGAGCTAGCGAGGCGCGGGGTGACAAGCACCGGGTCGATGCGCCTACGAAATAATTATTCACTGTTGCAATAATGCACTATTTATTACGGCCCAGTGGGCAAAGCCGCTTTAATCGGCAAGATACGCCCACTCCTGCGCAATTTAATTAGTCTTGCTCGATCGGTCGGTCCTCAGAGCATCGAGACAAATTCCTCGAACTTGCCATTTTTGCCGAGTGGCAGCCGCCCGTCGAAATAGGCGAAGGCGATGCGGAACGGATGGCGCAATTTCCAATGCAAATGCGCAACCAGCGCGCTTTCCTCCTCGCCTGTCAGCGGTCGTTCGGTGACGAGGCGGACTTCGATTGCGTCGGCTGCGTGCTGGCGGAACTGATATTGGCGTATCGGTGCAATGTCACGGAACTGCTTGTAGCCGGTCAGCGGCCAATGGCGCGTGCCATCGGGTTTGACGATCATGTTGCGGGTCCGCCCCATGATCCGCGTCAGCGTGGGTAATCCGCGCCCGCATCGGCATGGCGGCCCGGCAACAGCATGGTCACCCACGGCATAGCGGATCATCGGTGTCGAAAGATTGTGGAGATCGGTGATGAGCACCCGGCCGATTTCGCCGGCTGGCACCGGGCGGCCGACATCGTCGACCAGTTCGACGATCAATGTTTCGGCGCAGATATGGTAATGCCCGGGGACGTCGGGACACTGCAACGCGATATAGCCCAGTTCCTCGGTGGAATAGCAATCGACAATCGTCGCAGCGCTCGACAGGGCGATCTGTTCGCGGGTGTCGGGGGTCAGTGTCTCGCCCAGCGTTCGCCAGCGTCGCACCGATGCAAGCCCGATCCCGCGGTCCTGCATCCGCCCGGCCAGAGCGGCCAGGTTGCTGGGATAAACCAGCACGCTGGTCGGCGCGAAATCGACAAGTCTGTCGAGTTGCACATCGATGTCATCCTCGATGTCTATCAGCAGCATCGCGCCGGTCGGCCAAAGCAGGCTCATCGGGGCCGCCCAGTCCTTGGCGGCCCCATGTTTGGTCAGATTGGCACGAATGACCGCGAGTCTTCCGCCCAGATCGGCCTCGGCCCACAGGTGAAAGCGGATCGACAGACCCAGCCAGTGCAGGCGATTGAGTGCGGTGCGTGTCACCCGCACCGGTTCGCCGGTCGATCCCGATGTGTTCACTTGGCCCAGCGGGCGATGCATTTTGGGAAGCCTGTCTTCCGCCACCTGATGCATGCCGCTTTGCACCATCGTGCGGCTGAGTTCGGGCAGGCGGGCCAGGCCCGCAGGCGAAGCAAGATCGGCCGGAGCGAGGCCGGCAGCGGCCAGCCGGGCGGCAAAGGCCGTGCTGTGCACCGCATGAAATTCAGCGAGCGTCACCAATTGGCGATATTGGCGCGCAACAATGTGATCGACCTTCTCCCACTGCGATCGGTCGAGCTGAAATGCCATGGCCGCAAGCACGGCATGCTTGTCGTCGGCGACAGGCGGCCAGGCACTGAGCGGCGCGTTGCTGCGCATCTGCGCGAGCCGCGGGTCGGGTAAGCCATGCAAGGCAGTCGGCGCGCTCACTCGCGGACCAGCAGCAACAAAGGACAATGATCGGCCAGCGGATAACCGCCGGTTTCGTGAAAAGCGTGGCTCCCGGGCCAGTGTGCGGTCAGCAGATCGGCCAGTTCAACCCGCGACGGATAACAATGGATGTAGCTCGACCCGCGATAAGCGTCGATTTCGGCGATGACATCCAGCGACCAGCCGCTTGCTGCCGCCAATATGCTGCGGTCGGGAAATATCGTCTGAAAGCGATCGAACAGGGTTTCGCTGGGGACCGCGATGTCCGCGCTTTCGCGGGCGACCGCCATATTGAACCGCAATTTAAAGGCGTGAAACGACCGCATCCCGCTCACCGCCTCTGCGCAAACCGCAGCGACATCGGGATGATCATCGGGTGTCGCAAAACAACGCAGCACTATCGGCCCGCCGGGGCGGACGATGCGATGGAGTTGGGCGAGCAGCTTTACCGCATCTCCAGGCCAGGCCAGCATCGTAAGTGCACCATCGCCCATCGCCCCGCCAGCCGACGCATCGGCGAGCGGCATCGCCTTCCAGTCACCCAGCAAAGCGCGGCGCGTGGCGGTATCGCCAGGCCAGGCCAGCGCCATCATGTCCGGGTTCCAGTCGACCGCAACAATCGTTCGGTCGATTGCTGCCAGTTCTGGCGTCACGCCGAGCAGCAGAACAGGCTCGCTGCAGGGTTCCAGTAAATCCGCGATCTGCGCGGCAATGCCTGCTGTCGGCCTCAGCGGTGGCCGCAGCGACGGCCAGCGGCGATGGAAGTCGCGCGGCGGCAACGCGGTGCCGGGGCTGTCACCTTCCGTTCGGACTGAACCTGTCGAAATCCTGTCCTTTCCAGAACAATAGCAAAATGCGGTGCTCAGGCGAACTTGGCGCGAGTGGAGGCCTACCGCCCGAACAATCCGCCGAGCAGCCCGCGCACCAGGCTCTGGCCAGCGCGGCCGGCCAGCTGGCGGCCCAGCGAACTGGCTGCCGATCTGACCGCCGATTGCACCGCCTTTTCGGCAAAGCCGGGTTTTGCCGCTGCACGGGCAGCGACTGTTTCGGTGCGCAACCGCTCGCGCTCGGCTGCCGCGCGTGCCTTGGCCTCATCCTTTTCGCGCAGCGCAGTCGCCTTGGCTTCGCCCTCGGAAGCTTCGGCCTCGCGCGCAGCGGCAGCGGCGGTCTGCGCCTTGGCGACGAGCAGTTCCTCAGCCGATTCGCGGTCGATGGCGACATCATATTTCTCGCCGACAATGCTCGTCGAACGGATGATCGCGCGCTCGCGCGCGTCAAGCGGGCCGACCCGCGCGGCAGGCGCCTTTATCAACGTGCGCTCGACCATCGATGGTGCACCGTCGGGCATCAGCGTCGACACCAGCGCCTCACCCACCTTCAATTCGGTGATGACGGTTTCGACGTCGAGCGCGGGATTGGCGCGGAATGTCTCGGCCGCCGCCTTGATCGCTTTTTGCTCGCGCGGAGTGAAGGCGCGCAGCGCGTGCTGGACCCGATTGCCGAGCTGCCCTGCGACGCTGTCGGGGATGTCGATCGGGTTTTGCGTGATAAAATAGACGCCGACCCCCTTGGAGCGGATCAGCCGCACAACCTGTTCGACCTTGTCGAGCAAGGCTTCGGGTGCCTCGTCGAACAGCAGATGCGCTTCGTCGAAGAAGAAGACGAGGGTCGGCTTGTCGGGATCGCCGACTTCGGGAAGCGTTTCGAACAGTTCGGACAGCAGCCACAAGAGGAAAGTGGCGTAAAGCTTAGGGCTCGACATCAG
The DNA here is from genome assembly GCA_031397785.1 of Sphingomonas sp. Lineage (GTDB taxonomy): Bacteria > Pseudomonadota > Alphaproteobacteria > Sphingomonadales > Sphingomonadaceae > Sphingopyxis. The sequence goes on from JANNMK010000224.1 coordinate 6,763, forward strand.
CCGGTCGGCGGCGAGAATGTTGATAACCCCGCGTCCGCTATCGTCGCACTGGATCATGTCCATGATGTCGAGCGCGGGTTCGCCGAAAAATTTGTCGCCGCCCTGGTCTTCGAGCGTTAGTAGTTGCCGCTGGATCGCGCCGACGCTGGCCCTCGACACATTGCCGTATCGGATGGCGAGATCGGCGGCATTTTCCGCGCACCACGCCAGCATCGCCTGCAAATCGCCCAGGTCCAGCAGCAGCATGCCCTGTTCGTCAGCGAGCCGGAAGGCAATCGACAACACGCCCTCCTGCGTATCGTTGAGGCCGAGCAGGCGGGCGAGCAGCAGCGGCCCCCTTACGGAAACGGTGGTGCGCCCCGGATGGCCCTGCTCCCCGAACAAGTCCCAGAAGGTGACCGGATTGTCCTTGTAAGCCCAGTCACTCTGGCCGATTTCGGCGGCCCGAGCCGAGAATATCTCGTGCAACTTGCCGGTCGGGGTGCCCGCCAGCGCCATGCCGGACAGATCGCCCTTCACATCGGACACGAACACTGGAACTCCGGCAGCGGAAAAGCTCTCGGCCATGCCCTGCAAGGTTACGGTCTTGCCGGTGCCGGTGGCGCCAGCGATCAGGCCGTGCCGGTTGGCGCGGCGCAGGGTGATGGCTTGCCGCTCGGCACCGGCCATGCCGATGAAAATATCCGTTGTTTCCGTCGCCATATCCGTCACTGTGCAGCCCCCGCTAGCGAAAAGGGCGGACCATCGCTGGCCCGCCCCAAATCGTCTAGTCTTTGCGTCCGCCAAATCAAGCGGCCCGGGTCACCCGGGTGCCTGCAGCATCAGTTGCCAAGGACGAGCGGGATAAATTGCGGGCGAACGCCGCGCCTTACGACTTGCACCAATATTGCGGTCCGGTTCTGACGCTTGGCATCGGCAATCGCCGCCGCCAGTTCGGCGTTTGTCGTCACCGCACGGCCATGGGCATTGAGGATGACATCGCCGCGGCGGATACCTTTCGCAGCGGCATCGGCAGACGCCGAGACAGCAGCAATGACGATCCCGCGCGTCGTGGTATCAATGCCGACCTGACGCGCGATTTCCGGCGTCAATGCCTGCGTCACCAGCCCGAGTTCGGCGCGAATGCTGGTATCGGCGGTTTCTGTCGCCGGTTTTTGCGTGCCGAAATCCTGCTCGGCCTCCGGATCAAACTGCTCTCCGGCCAGCTCTTCGGCGGACGGCCGGGTGCCCACCGTCAGCGTCACCGTCTGCGGACGGCCATCGCGCAGCAACTCGACGGGCACCCGGGTGCCCGGCGCGATATTGGCGACGATGTAAGAGAGGTTGGCGTCCGGCGTCACATCGACGCCATTGATTTTGAGCACCACATCGCCGGCACGTATGCCGCCACGATCCGCCGCGCCATCGGGAACGACGCGATTGATGAATTCGCCGCGATTGCGCTCGATGCCCAGCGAACTGGCCAGATCCTCGGTTAGCGGCGCGCGTTCGACACCCAGATAACCGCGCGCAATCGTCTGCCCCGAAATCAGCTGGCGGACAATCGGGTCGGCCACTTCGCTGGGGATGGAAAAGCCAAGGCCGATGCTGCCTCCACCCGGTCCGTTCGACAATATGCTCGAATTGATGCCGATGACCTGCCCCTGCATGTTGAACAGCGGACCACCTGAATTGCCCTGATTTATCGCCGCATCGGTCTGGATATATCGATCAAATGCGCCGCCCTGGCCGACGCCGGCCGGGCCGACGTTGCGATAGAGGGCAGACACGATGCCTGAAGTGACCGTGCCGCCAAGACCCAGCGGGTTTCCGATGGCGATCACCCAGTCGCCGACCCGCGCGTTCGTCGAATCGCCAAAGCTGACATGCGGCAGGTTGCGCGCCTCGATCTTCAGCACCGCCAGATCCGAATCGGGGTCGCGGCCAACCAGCCGCGCGACATATTCGGTCCGGTCCGGCATCGTCACGGTAATCTGTTCGACCACCGCATTGGGTGCACCGGGGCTGACAACATGATTGTTGGTGACGATAAATCCGTCCGCCGAAATGATGAAGCCGGAACCGAGCGACTGGCCGCGCCGGGTAACCGGTGCGCCATTGCCGCCGCCCTGCCCGCCACCACCGAACAGCCCTTCGAAGGGGGTGCCGGCGAACGGATTGGCCTGCACCTGGATGCGCTGGCGGGTCGAGATATTGACCACCGCTGGCTGCAACTGCGCGGTCAGCTCGGCAAAGCTTGTCGGCGCACCGGCGCGCGGCACGATCGCGCTGGGACTGGCCGCACCATCGGTTTGTGCATTGAGCGGCGCTTGCGCGGTCAGCGCCAGCGCCGAACCGCCGATCAGCAGGGCAGAGGTGATTGCATAGACTTGTCGCACGCGAGAGCTTCCTCTTCAAATCGTTCCGGCGGCGGCCCGGGGACTATCGCCCGGCCTTCCGATGATCGCTTCATACCAGCCTTAGCTGAACCTTCGACAACAAGTGTAGTCGAAAATATCGGAGCGGCAGATTTATCCCTGCCGGTTCATCATCGCTCGGGCGTAAACTCCGAAAGATACCCTTGGCCCGGCGGCAGGACAAAGGTGGTTTCGCCTGCATCGACCGACGTGAATGTCGCGCGATAGGATTCCATGGCGCGATAGAAAGCGTAAAACTGCGGGTCCTTGCCAAAGCTGGCAGCATAAATCCGCGCTGCATTGGCATCGGCATCGGCGCGGATGATCTGCGCCTGTTTGCGCCCCTCGGCTTCGATCGTTGCGGCTTCCTGCTGGCGGGCGGTGCGCATCCGCGCAAACACCGAATCGCGCGACGATCCTGCAGGGAGGTCGGCGCGGTTGATGCGAACATCGATGACCTGCACGCCATAGGGGGAGGTCGCCTCGGCAAGGCTGCGCTGAATGGACGCCATCACCTGGCCACGTTCGGGGCTGAGCAGCGATGCAAAGGTGCGTTTGCCAAGCTCGTTGCGCAGCGACGACGACAGCAAATTCGATATCTGCGCCTGCAACCGGTCTTCGGTGCGGATCGATTCATACATCCGCCGCGGGTTGACGATGCGATAGCGCGCATAGGCATCGACTTCGACGCGCAGCTGGTCGGTCGACAGCACCGGCTGATTGTCGAGCGCGACGCCAAGAATGCGTTTGTCGATCAGCTGGATCTGTTCGATCAGCGGGATGCGCACATGCACGCCCGCATCGGTCGCGCCAAAACCGACGCGTGGCTGGTAGGGGTTCACCACCCGCTGGATCTGGCCGTAACGCAGGATTATCCCCTGCTGGGTTTCCGGCACCACAGTAAAGGTCATGGCCGCCAGCACTGTGAGCGCAAGCACGCCAAGCGCCGCATAGACGGGATGACGGACCAGATAGTCGAGCGCCTTCACTGGCCAGCTCCTCGGTTGGGGGTGGACGCGACGGCCGGCGTGGCTGGCGATTGCGGCTGAGCAGAGCGGCGGCGCGCTTCGGGCAGGGCCATATAGGGCACTACACCGCCTGAATCGACGACCGTCTTTTCGGACCGCGCCAGCACATTTTCCATGGTCTCGTAGTAAAGTCGCCGCCGGGTCACCTCGGGCGACAGGCGATATTGTTCGTAGATGCGGTCAAAGGCCGCGGCATCGCCTTCAGCGCGGGCAACGACCCGGCTGGCATCGCCGCGTGCCTCATTGAGAAAGCCTTCGCTGCGCTGCTGCGCCGCGTTGACGTTGTTGAACGCTTCCTCGACTTCGGCGGGAGCCGCGGAATCGCGGATCGCAATGCTTTCGACCCTTATGCCGCTGTTGTAGCTGTCCAATATCGTTTGCAGCCGCTGCTGCACCTGCGTTTCGATGGCATCGCGGCCTGAACCGATTGCCTGCGCCAGCGTGAAATTGGCGACACTGGCCCGCATCGCGCTTTCGGCAGCATCTTTTACCGTGCCTTCGGCATCTTCGAGCTGGAACAGAAACCGTTCCGGATCGCGCACATTCCAGCGCACGGTATAGGCAAGGTTGATGATGTTGGCGTCGCCGGTCAGCACCAAATTCTGGGTCTGGCCGTCGGGAATGTTGACCGTACGAATCTCGAGCGTCGACACATCCTGGAGCCGTTCGATCGGCGATGGCAGGGTGAACTGGATGCCCGGCCCCAGCGTGCGCGAATAGCTGCCAAGGCGCGTGACGACCCCTTCCTCGCCCGCCGACAGCTGATGCACGCTGGTGAACACCAGCCACAGTGCGGCAACCCCGCCGCCGACCAGCGCCCAGCCGCGGCGACCGCCAGGCAATTTGGGCATCTGCGGGCCGAATGGGCCACGCCGCAGCATATCGTCGAGACCGCCGGGGCGACGTGGTCCGCCCCCGCCTCCGCCGCCGCTGCGCATACCGGGGGGCAGCCACGGCGAACCTTTGGATTTGTCGCCGCCCTTGCCGCCACTATCGTCACTGCCGCCGCCGCCCCAAGGGCTGTTGTTGTTGGCCATGGACGGCGGGGTCGGGAATGCGGCGTGGTCGTCGATCGATTGTGTCATTGGTCATTTATAGGAAGCCTGCACACGAAAAACAGTGGCAATGCGGAAATCGGGCGATAACAGCGCTGCATGACCCCGAATGATGCACCGCAAGACAGCGCCGCTGCCGACCTCATAGTGGCGATAGAGCGGCGCGCCGCCGCGCTTTCGGGCGGGCGGGCCGGTGCTGTCCGGGTGGCTGACGGGCGGATCGGCCTGACCATCGACGTTGCAGGCATCGTCGCCGAAGCGCGCGATACCCTTGCCGAACAGGTGCGCGCTGGGCTCGCCGAACTGGCCGATGGCATGGAAATCCGCATCGCGATGGTCGCCACCAAACGGGCGCGATCGCTTATCGCCATTGCCAGCGGCAAGGGCGGGGTCGGCAAATCGACGCTCGCCACCAACATCGCTCTCGCTCTCGCCGTGCTCGGTCGGCGGGTCGGCATGGTCGATGCCGACATCTATGGCCCGTCGCAGCCCCGCCTGCTCGGCACCGAAGGCATTCGTCCCGATGCCTATGCGGAAAAACTGCTGCCGGTCATGAGCCCGCACGGCATCCCGCTGTTGTCGATGGGACAGATCGCCGATCCGGGACAGGCGATTGCCTGGCGCGGGCCGATGGCGGGCAAGGCGCTCGATCAGCTGATCGACGCGCACTGGGGCGACACAGACCTTCTGATCATCGACCTGCCGCCCGGCACCGGCGATATCCAGATTTCGATGCTGCAGAAATACAAGCCGAATGGCGCAGTAATCGTCTCTACTCCGCAGGATCTGGCGCTGATCGATGCAGCGCGCGCCATCACCCTGTTCCGCGATGCCGATGTGCCGATCATCGGCATGGTCGAAAATATGGCGGGTTATGCCTGTCCGCATTGCGGCGAAGTCAGCGACCCGTTCGGCAGCGGCGGCGCAGAAAGCGAGGCGGCGACACTGGGCATGGCGTTTCTTGGCCGGGTGCCGCTCGACCGGTCGATCCGGCTGGCGAGCGATGCAGGCGTGCCGCCGGTGGCGCAGGGCGGCGATATTGCCGCGCCATTCATCGCGATCGCCACCGCAATCGACCGCTGGCTGACCGCGCAAACCCGCGCCATCGCGGAGCACGTCTGATGCCGCTGAGTGGGGATGCCGACATCGCCATGCTGCTGCGCCAGACCCGCCGGATCGCGGTGGTCGGCGCATCGGCCAAACCCGACCGGCCGAGCTATGGCGTGATGGCTGCGCTGATCGACCATGGCTATGATGTGGTGCCGGTCAATCCTGGAACTGCCGGACAGACGATCCATGGCCGCACCGTCGTCGCCAGTCTCGACGATGTCGTGCCGCCAGCCGATATGGTCGATATCTTTCGCGAATCGGCCAGCGCGGGGATCGTCGTCGATGCGGCGATCGGCCACGGCGCAGCATCGGTATGGATGCAGATCGGGGTGATCGATGCCGCTGCGGCAGCGCGCGCCGAAGCGGCAGGATTGCGGGTGGTGATGGACCGTTGCCCGAAAATCGAACTCGGGCGGCTGGGGGTTTCCGGCCCGGCATGACCCGTTTCGACGATCTCAGAGTTCGCGCCGGAAAGGACGGCTGGCTGCCCCGTCCCGATCGGCGGACGCTGCTGGTCGGTGGCGGCGTGGCGGCGGGGCTGGCGGTGGCCTGGGCATCATGGCCGCGCAGCGGCGCCGTCGCGATCAACGCAAATCCCGGTGAATATGTCCTTGGCAATTATCTCAAGGTCGGCCGCGACGGGCGAGTGACCGTGCTCGTTCCCCAGGCCGAGCTGGGGCAGGGGGCCTATACGCTGGTCGCGCATATGGCCGCCGACGAGCTCGGAGCCGACTGGCGGACGATCGCGGTCGAGCCTTCGCCGATCAGCACGGTGTATTCCAATCTTCTGCTGCTCGAAGAAGACGCCGATCTCCACGCGCCTCGATTGGCGGTGCCGCCTGCGCTGGCCGAATTCGGCGGCTGGCGACAGCGGTTGATCGTCGGGCGCGTCCCGGCGATGCTGACCGGCGGATCGACGACGCAACGCATGTTCGAAACGCCGGTGCGCGAATCCGCCGCTCTTGCCCGCGCGCTGCTGTGCATGGCGGCGGCGGCGCGCTGGGATGTCGACTGGCAGGCATGCGATACCGCCAATGGCTTTGTAACGCATGGCAGCAAGCGGCTGCGGTTCGGCGATCTTGCCGCTGCCGCCGCCGATTTCGATCCGCCATCGTGGCCGCCATTGCGCGTGCCGGGGGAAGGGCCGTTGTTCGGGCAGGAACTGCCGCGGCTCGATCTGCCCGCAAAGATCGACGGATCGCTCAATTTCGCAGGCGATATCCGCCTGCCCGATATGGTTTATGCCGCGATCCGTCAGGGTCCGATCGGCGACACCCGCCTCAAAAGCTATGACAAGCCGGCGGCCGCGCGGATCACCGGATTTCTGTCAGCGGTCCGGCACGAACGGTGGGTTGCCGCGGTGGCGACCAACAGCTGGGCGGCAACACGCTCGCTGGATGCCATGGCCCCGGTGTTCAGCAGCATCGGCCAGCGTGCCGACAGCAGTACGGCCGACCGGCGGCTGAAGGCCGCACTCGCCGGATTCGAAGGCACGCGAATCGTCGATACAGGGTCGGTCGAAACCGCCTTCGATGGCCGCCCGGTGCTTGGCGCGGAGTTCGTCGTCGCACCATTGCTGCACCAGGGGATCGAAACCCGCACCGCCACCGCTGCGGCGGATGGCGACGGTATGCGACTGTGGGTGGCGACGCAGGCCCCGGGCCTGTGCCGCGCCGCGGTGGCCGATGCGCTGGGCATTGCGGCGTCGCGGGTGTTGCTGTTGCCCATGCCGGCAGGGGGCTCGTTCGACCGGGCGATGGACCATGATGTCGCGGTGCAGGCCGCACTGATCGCCCGCGCCTTGGGCCGTCCGGTGCAACTGGTGTGGAGCCGGGCCGAAGATTTGCTGCAGGATTCGCCTCGCCCGGCAGTGCGCGCCCGCTTGCGGGCCACTCTCTCTTCGGCGGCGACCGTCGATGGCTGGCACGCCGCGATCGCCACTCCGCCTGCCCGTCACGAATGGCGGGCGCGGGTCACCGGATCGCGCCCGCACGATGCCATGGTCGATGCGCGCGGGCGTGCCGACGCGGCGGCGGTGGCGGGCGCAACCCCGCCTTACCGTATCCCGAACCTGGCAATCGATCATCTCACCGTCGATACCACACTGCCGGCCGGGCGCATCCGCGGCGCTGCCGATGGCTTCACTGCTTTCTTCACCGAATGTTTCATCGACGAACTGGCGCGCACCGCGGGCAGCGACCCGCTTGGCTTTCGCATGGCAATGCTTGGCGATGCGCCCGATCTCGCTCGCTGCCTGCAAACCGTTACCGAAATCGGCGGCTGGGAAGGGGGGCTGGCCGGGTCGGGACAGGGTCTTGCCTGCTGTTCGCTGCGCGGCAGCCATATTGCGGTCATGGCCGTGGCGCGACCCGGTGCGGCAGGACTAATCGTCGAACGCCTCGTCGCGGCGGTGGATGTCGGCCGCGTCCTCAATCCCATGCTGGTGCGCCAACAGGTCGAAGGCGGTCTCATGTTCGGGCTTGCTGCAGCGGTCGGCGCTACCACGCGCTATCGCAACGGCGTCGCCCGCGCCCGGCGCCTGGGTGAGATCGGCTTGCCGACGCTCGCGCAGATGCCCGACATCATGATCGAAATCGTCGATCATGATCGCGAACCCGGCGGCATCGGCGAACTGGGGGTGCCGCCGGTAGCGCCCGCCATCGCCAATGCCCTGTTCACCGTTACCGGCCAGCGCTTGCGTCGTTTGCCGCTCAGCGCCAAGGCATTGTGATGAATATGGTTCTTCCTGCTGGTCACCCCCCCGTCGCGCCGCGCCGGATCGGGGTTCTGCTCACCAACCTTGGCACCCCTGATGCGCCGACTGCACCGGCGGTCAAACGCTATCTCAAACAGTTTCTGTCGGATCGGCGCGTGGTCGAAATTCCGGCGGTCGTCTGGCAGCCGATATTGCGCGGCATTATCCTCAATACCCGCCCGAAAAAATCGGCCGCTGCCTATCGCGAAGTATGGAGCGAGGACGGGTCGCCCCTGGCGGCGATTACCAAGGCACAGGCGGCCGCGCTGCAAATCCGGTTGAGCGACAGCGTAGTCGTCCGCCACGCCATGCGCTACGGCAATCCGTCGATCGAGGCGGTGCTTGCCGAGATGAAGGCGGCGGGATGCGAACGGATTCTTCTTGCGCCGCTCTATCCGCATTATTGTGCAGCAACCACGGCGACCGCGAATGATGCGGCGTTTGCCGCACTGGCCGCCATGCGGTGGCAACCCGCGATTCGCACACTGCCGCCCTATTTTGATGAGCCGGGCTATATCGCAGTGCTGGCGGACAGTGTCCGCGAAGGGCTGGCCGCGCTGGATTTTCAGCCCGAACGGCTGCTCGCCAGCTTTCACGGCATGCCGCAACGCACCCTCGACCTTGGCGACCCCTATCATTGCCATTGCCGCAAGACCGCGCGCCTGCTGGCAGAGGCGCTCGGCCGACCCGTCGATGTCGCCTTCCAGTCGCGCTTCGGTCGCGCCAAATGGCTCGAACCTGCGACCGACACCACCTTGGAAGCGATGGCACGCGATGGCGTGCGCAAGATTGCCCTGATCGCGCCTGGTTTCTCGGCCGACTGCCTCGAAACACTGGAGGAACTCGGAATTCGCGGCCGCGAACAATTTCTCCATGCCGGCGGGACCGACTTTGCCTATCTGCCCTGCCTCAATACATCGGACAGGGGAATGGCGATGCTCGACGCGCTGATCCGCAACGAACTGGCTGGCTGGATGCCGGACGCAAAGCCGTAAATCGGCTGCCGCTTGCCGCGCAGCGTCCTGACCCTAGCTCGCCTTGGCCAGCGATGTCTGGACGTTGGCCAGCCAGTCGAGTTCTATCGCTTCGATAAAGGCGAGCCCGCAGCGCCCGTCGGACCACCAGACGCAGCGGACATCGACAACCGGTCCGTCCTGGATGGCGATCCGGCCGGCCGATCCTGGCGCCAGAAATGCTGCATTTTCGATCATCATGCCGGTTTCGGAAATATTGCGCAGCCGGACCGTCAGCGCCTGACCGGCAATTTCGAGGCTGCCCCGGCGCAGAATCGAGAGCCTCGGCGCGCGGGCGGTCTTATGGCCCACTTTTTGAGCGGTGTTGCCATCGAGCCCCATTTTTTCGGTCAGTTCGCTCACTTCCAGCGGCGGTCCGTAATAAAAACCCTGGATATGCGAGCAGCCAAGCCGCTTGATGAGTTCGATTTCGTCCTCGGTTTCAGCGCCCTCGGCGGTAGTTTCCATTCCCAGCGCTTCGGCCAGGGTCACGATGGAGCGGATGATCGCTGCATTCTGGTTGTCGCCGCGCGTTGCCCCCCGGACAAAGCTCTGGTCGATCTTGATCTTGTTGAGCGGCGCACGCTGGAGGTAGCCCAGCGAGGAATAGCCGGTGCCGAAATCGTCGAGAGCAAGCCGCACGCCGATTCGCTTGAGCGTGTCGAACTGCCGCTCGCTGTTGCTGCCTTCGGCCATGAAAACACCCTCGGTGATTTCAAGCTCCAGCCGCCCGGGCGCCAGACCGGTTTGCGCCAGCACCTGCGCGACAAGATTGGGAAAGGCCGGATTGGCAAATTGGGTCGGCGATACATTGACCGCGATGCGTGCCGGAATCGCCCATCGCGCGGCTTCTTCGCACGCCTTGCGCAGCACCCATTCGCCGATCCGTTCGATCAGGCTGGATTCCTCGGCGATCGGGATGAATTCACCCGGTGAAATGGGACCATGGCGCGGGTGGGTCCAGCGCAGCAGCGCCTCGAACCCGGTAACCCGCTCGCCCTTGCATGACACCACCGGCTGATAGACGAGCCGCAAATGATTATGCTCGAGAGCCACCTCGAGATCATTTTCCAGCATCGATCGCCGGTCGGCGGCAGCATGCATCGATGCGTCGTAAAAACGGTAAACGCCGCGTCCCGCCGCCTTGGCTGCATAAAGAGACAGATCCGCGTTGCGGGTCAGTTCATCATCGGTGCGCCCGTCATCAGGGGCAACGGCGATGCCGACCGATACCCCGATCGATACCTGGGTGCGCTCGATGAGATAGGGTCGCGATACCGATTCGATCAGCGCATTGGCCAGTGCCTCGATTTGGCTACGGCTGGTCTTGCCGGGCAGCACCACTTTGAACTCGTCACCACCCAGCCGGCCGACATGGCCGTTTGAACCGATGACATTGACGAGGCGCTGGGCGACCTGTTTCAGCAATGCGTCGCCCGCCGGATGACCCAGCGTATCGTTGACATTCTTGAACCGGTCGAGGTCGAGCAGGAACAGCGCCGCCGATCGCACGCTGTTGGCTTGGCCCATCAGCGCCTGCCTCAACAGATTGCCGATCTCGGCCCGGTTGGCGAGACCGGTCAGTGCGTCGAACCGGGCAAGACGTGCAACCTCCGCTTCCGACCGTTTTATTTCGGTGAGGTCGGTCCCGGTGCCGATGAACCCCCGCAGCTGGTCGAACCGGTCGTAAACCGGACGGCCGGAAATCGACCACCAGCGCTCGTCGGATGTGGCCGCAAGTATCGACGTGTCGGAAAATGCCGTCTGCGTGGACAGCAGGAAGGGGATAGTCCGTTCCGCGACCGGTGAACCGGATTTGCCGCTGGCGCTGTTGGTTGATGCGATGATGGCAAGCGGGCGGCCCACGACATCTTCCGGACGATAATCGAGTGCGCTGGCGATGCGCGGCGACAAATACAGGATGCGCCCGCGCCGGTCAGTCTCCCAGAACCATGCCGATCCGCTGTTTTCCAGTTCGTCGAGCAGGCGGGCAGGCCGGCTGGCTTCGACCTCTGCCATCCACAAGGACCGCGACATCGCGAAATCCGCGCGGGCTGATGCAATGGTCACCAATATCGTGCACATCTCCATAGGAGCCAGAATGGCCAGCGCGAGCGTCGATTCCAGAGCGACGACAACCGTGGCGATCAACGCTGTAGCAAAGGCCAGCATCGCGATCGGCAACCGCCCGAGTGCACCCATGATGACGAATCCGGCGGCGACGATGAATAACAGCTCGGACGAGGAATAGTCGCCCTTCAGCATTTCCAGCGCCAGCCGACCGCAACCTGCCCCGACGGCAGCGGAAATGAATGCAAGACCGATGACTCGCCAATGCGGGCGCAAGCGCCTCAGCTGGGGCAAATGGAACAGCAGCAAGGGAATGACGCACAAGATGCCGAGGCTCAAGATTGTCGCGATCCCGCCGTCATAGTCGATCAGCCTTGGCACTTGCGGTGCAATGCTCAGCGCCGCCGCCATGATGACCACCGGCCACAGTTTGGCAAATCCGTCGATGCGCTGGTCGAGCGAATCGCAATCGAACGGGATATCGCTGGGCGCTATGCCGAACTGAACCGCAAGGCTGGTGCGCCGTTGCGCGCCATCGCTGGCATTCCTGTCCTGGTCAGAGAAAGTCGGCCTGCTTTTCATAACCGGCACCATTGCCATGAAAATGCGAAGCAACGCTTAATAAAGCCCCATGTCGAACCGCAATGCTGTTGCTGGGTGACGCATCCGGTAACTTGCACGGCCATCCATCAGTGCTAATCCCGGGCCAACACCGCAAGAAAAGGTGGAGGAGAGTGCTATGCAACGAGTGGCAGTGGTAACAGGCGGAACGCGCGGCATCGGCGAAGCGATCAGCATCGCCCTGCGCGACGCCGGGCTGCGGGTAGCCGCCAATTATGCGGGCAATGAGGAAAAAGCGGCGGCATTCACAGCGGCCTCCGGGATTCCCGCTTATCGCTGGGATGTCGGCGATTACGACGCCTGCCAGGCAGGTTGCGCCCGGGTTGTTGCGGAAGTCGGGCCGGTCGACATCTTGGTCAACAATGCCGGCATCACCCGCGATGGCACGTTGCAGCGTATGACGCTCGACATGTGGGACGACGTCATTCGCATCAATCTGGGTGGCTGCTTCAACATGGCCAAGGCGGTGTTCGGCGGCATGAAGGACCGCGGCTGGGGACGCATCGTCAACATCGGGTCGATCAACGGTCAGGGCGGGCAATATGGCCAGGTCAATTATGCCGCCGCCAAATCGGGGATCCACGGCTTTACCAAGGCGCTGGCGCAGGAAGGCGCCAAATTCGGCGTCACCGTGAACGCGCTGGCACCCGGCTATATCGATACCGACATGGTGGCAGCAGTGCCGGAATCGGTGCTGGAAAAGATCGTCGCCAAAATCCCTGTCGGGCGCCTCGGCAAAGCCGACGAGATCGCTCGCGGCGTCGCCTTCCTATGCTCCGAAGGGGCGGGGTTCGTCACCGGATCGACATTGTCGATGAACGGTGGGCAGCACATGTATTGACGATGGCGCAAGAACCGGTGGCGCAAGACACGATGGCGCAAGAGGAGCCGAAATCACCGCTGGCGGACCCGGCCAGTGCGCGTGCCGTGCCGGTTATCGATCGTGACATATTTACCATAGCGCAAAAGCGCAGCGTGACGATTGCGGGCCACCCCACCTCGGTGCGAATCGAAGCGGCATTCTGGGATGCGCTGCTGGCCGAATCGGATCGATGCGCAATGCCGCTCAACGCGCTGATCGCGCAGATCGATGCAGCCAGACTGGAAGCAGATGACCCGCCCAACCTCGCTAGTGCGCTGCGGATCTGGCTGTTTTCACGCGCAGCAGGCCCTCGTTCAAACGGCGGCTAACTGGCGCTTAACCATCTGAATTCACTGGACAAAGAAAAGGGGTGACCGCTTGCGGACACCCCGGATCTTCTGCGCCTGTGGCGAATTGAAGGACGATGCGACCCGCCGCTTTACAGCGGGGGAACCGATTGGCCTTCGCCGCGTCCGAACAGGACTTCTACTACGATTGACAACATGGTTTCATGCTCCCTGGCGAATGCTTGCCGGGCATGCTTAATACGGCGCTAACCATCTTGCAAATGACTTGGATCACAGCACCGAAAAAACCTGTGGCAAAACGGGTCGGTACGCTCGCCATTAAGCATATCTTCACGGCTCGCGACGATGAGCAAGGCCATGATGCCGCCATCGCGCTTGTCCGATGCCCAAAGCCTCGCCAGTTTGCGAGCAGGGGCGACCTATATTGACGGGGACGTCGGTCGCGGTATCCGCGCGGGTGAATTCCGGCTGGTCTATCAGCCCAAATTGCACGTCAGGCGTAATGCGGTGGACAGTGCAGAGGCGCTGGTCCGCTGGGATCATCCCGACGAAGGGCTGATGCTGCCCGACCGCTTCATCGAAGCGAGTGAGGCATCGGGCAGCATCGCCGCCCTGACGCTGTGGACGATGGAACAGGCAATCGCCGACCAGCAGGCGTTCCGCGCGCAGGGCCATGATCTGCGGCTGTTCGTCAATCTGTCGGCGCAATTGCTGACCGTCGAGGCGACGGTATCCGCCTTGTGCGAAATGGCGCTTCGCCCGGGGACCGATCTGGGTATCGAGGTTACCGAACGCTCGGTGATCGTCGATCCGACGGTGGCGTTCGCCAATATCCGCCGGTTGCGCGAAGTCGGGCTCACTATCGCCATCGACGATTATGGTTCGGGGCTGTCGTCGCTCACCTATCTCAAACAGATTGAGGCGGACGAGCTCAAGATCGACAAGAGCTTCGTCATGTCGCTCGGTACCAGCCATCGCGACCCGCTGATCGTCCGCTCGACGATCGATCTTGCACACGCCTTGGGCATGCAGGTAACCGCCGAAGGGGTCGAAACCCCGGCGGCGCATGCGCTGCTGACCGTGATGGGCTGTGACATGATGCAGGGCTATCTGGTCGGCCGGCCGATGCGCCCCGAAGCGCTGGTTACCTATTTGCGCGAATTCGATCCGGCCAGCATCACCGTGCCCAATGACGGGCGGGTGCTGCGCGACCATAAATTCTGGAAGCGTGCCTGATGCGATTGCTTTGGGCGGCGCTGGCGCTGTTCGGGCTGCTTGCGTCGGCACCGCTCGGGGCACGGCCAGCCGCTGCGGCTCTGCCTCTCCAGTCTCGATCATCGGGCGATTTCATCGCCGCGATGACCGAACAGCTTGCGGTTGATCCGGCGGGCGCCAGCGCGCGCGCCGATGCCGAAATCGCGCGGCTGCAGACTTTGCCTGCGGCCCGCACCGATGGCCGACTGGCGGCCGCCTATTGGGTGTCGGCGCAATCACAATTCCGGCTGGGCAACACCCCAGCATCGCGCCAGGCGCTTGCGGCTGCTCAGCGCGTGCTGCCGACGGGCCCGCAACGCCGCCGCATCCGCGGGTATGTCCGGTTGCTGACCGGGCTGATGCTGCGCGCCGATGGCGACACTGGCGCAGCGCTGCAAAAGTTTCGAGACGCGCAGACCGACTTTATCGCCAGCAACGAACGGCGCGGCCACGCCCTGGCGCTGCAGTCGGTCGGCATTCTTTATAATGACGCCGGCGATGGAAATAACGCTATCCGCTACCTCAATCTTGCGGGTGAGGCGTATGCTGGCGATGACGTTTTCGATCTCAGTCGCAACATCAATCTGGGCGTCGCTTATCTGACGGTCGATCAGGACGTCAACGCCATCCGGCGTTTTGAAGTGGCAAAAGAAGCCGCTGACCGGCTGGATATGGATGTGTTCCAGCAGCAAATCATACTGAATATTGCCACCGCCGATCTGAGCATAAATGAATTGGCCGAAGCAAAGCGCATGCTTACAAGCCTCGGTGATATTGCCGGGCTAGCAGAAAACGAACGACGCTGGGCACTTCAGCTACTAGCCAGCATCGCTTTGCGCGAAAACCGCTTGATTGAAGCACGGCGTTACATCGATCGGGCATTGAGCGGGGTGGATATTGAGGACGGGCGCTCTGCTCTGTGGAAGCTGCGTTTCACCGCTTACGAAATCTATCTCGCCCAGGG
>JANNMK010000231.1:0-15873 GCA_031397785.1 Sphingomonas sp.
GGGGTGGGCGGCGGCGCGTTTGCGCACTGTTTCCGACGTTGCCGCCACGACATCGGCCAGTTCGGTCGCCTTCACCTTGTCCGATTTGGTGACGACGATGCGGTAGCTGACGGCCGCCGCGTCGAGCATGTCCATGACCTCACGGTCGACAGGCTTCAGCCCGTGCCGCGCATCGACCAGCACCAGCGTGCGTTTCAGCACCTGCCGCCCGCGCAGATAATCGTTGATCAGATGCCGCCATTTCTTGACGACATCCTTGGGCGCTTCGGCGAAACCATAGCCCGGCATGTCGACCAGCCGGAAAGCCAGCGGTTCGCCCACGTCGAAGAAATTGAGCTCCTGCGTGCGGCCCGGCGTGTTCGACGCGCGGGCCAGTGCCTTCCTGCCGGTCAACGCATTGATCAGCGTCGATTTGCCGACGTTCGAGCGCCCGGCAAAGGCGACCTCCGGCACGTCGGCTTCGGGCAGGAACTCGAGCTTCGGTGCGGACTTCAGAAAATCGATCCGGCCGGAAAACAGCCGCCGCGCACGCTCGTTGCGCTCGGCGATGGCGATTGCCTCGTCGTCGGGCCCGGTCTTGCTCACTTCACCGTCCCATTCATTTGACAGCCATCGCGGCTTTCATTTCCGGATAGCGCGAATACAGCAGCCGCTGCTGCCCGATCGTCAGGATATTGTTGGTGATCCAGTAGAGCAGCAATCCGGCGGCGAACGGTGCCATGACGAACATCATCATCCATGGCATCAGCGAAAATATCTGCGCCTGCACCGGATCGGGCATCGGGGGATTGAGCTTGAACTGGATCCACATCGAAATGCCGAGCAGCACCGCAAGCACGCCGATGCCGAGGAAGGCCGGCGGGGTGAAGGGCAGCAGCCCGAACAGGTTGAGGATGTGCGCCGGATCGGGCGCGGACAAATCCTTGATCCAGGCGATGAACGGCTGGTGGCGCATTTCGACGGTCAGCATCAGGCATTTGTACAGCGCGTAGAAAATCGGGATCTGGATGACGATCGGCAGGCAGCCGGCGAGCGGGTTGATCTTTTCGGTCTTGTAGAGCGCCATCATTTCCTGCTGCTGGCGCGGCTTGTCGTCCTTATATTTGTCCTGCAGCGCCTTCACCTTGGGCTGGACGATCCGCATCTGCGCCATGCTGGAAAACTGCCGCTGGGCAATCGGGAACATGACCAGCCGGATGATCAGGGTCAGCGCCATGATCGCGAAACCGAAATTGCCGATCTGGGTGAACAGCCAGTCGAGCAGATAGAAGATCGGTTTGGCGAACCAGATGAACCAGCCCCAATCGGTCGCCCGGTCGAACAGCGCGATCCCGCCATCGGCATAGCCATCGAGCACGTCGGTTTCCTTGGCCCCGGCAAAGATGCGGGTCACCGTCGTGCGCACCGTTCCTGGAGCAAGCACCCGTTCGGCTTCGCTGAAATCGGCCTGATAGACGCCGCCTTCGGTGCGCCTGAAACTGGTGTCGACCGCGACATCCTGCGCCGGGACGACCGCGCCCAACCAGAAATGGTCGGTAAAGCCCAGCCAGCCGCCGGTGGTGCGCTGCGCTAGCGTTGCGTTGGGCACATCGCGGATGCGATCGACGTTGATGTAATCGGCAGCGCCGTTGAACACGCCCATCGCGCCTGAATGGATGGTCCAGGTATCGAGGTCGGGCGAGACGCCCTTGCGGTTGACAAAGGCATAGGGGCTGACCGCAACCGGTGCCGTACCACTGTTTGTTACCCGCTGGGTTGCGGTGAACATGTAATTGGCATCGACCGCCAGCGTGATCGTGAACAGCTGTCCCGCGCCATTGTCATGGCTGAGCGTCACCGGCGTTTCCGGCGTCAGCCTGGCGCCGGCAGGGGCGGTCCACAGCGTGTCGGCGGTTGGCGCATTCAATCCCGCACCACTCCAGCCCACGCCCGCGAAAAAGGACGCGCTGGTGCCCCCGGGGCTGAACAGCCGCACCGGCGGCGCGCCATCGGCGATCGTCTGTTTGTAGCGCAGCATGACCAGATCGTCGATCCGCGCGCCTTGAAGATTGATCGACCCGCGCAGCTTGGGCGTCGTGATGGCGATGCGCGGGCTTTCCCCGATCGCGGCAGCCAGATTGCGCACCACGGCCGGGCGTTGCGCCACCGGCGTCACCCCGGCCGAACCGGCGGACACCGGTACCGATTGCCCATTCACCATCTTCGTCGCAGGTTCCTGCGCGGTGGGGATGAAATAGTCGGTGACGAACTGCCAGCCGAGCAGGATGAGCATCGCCAGCACCATGGCGACGATGATATTGCGTTTATCTTCCACAGGTGTCGGTGTCTTTCCGGCGAATCGAGTCGGTGCTGTTGTGGTTACGGGACCGGATCATAGCCATGCCCGCCCCACGGATGGCAGCGCATTAGCCGTTTCGCGGCCAGCCATCCACCTTTGATTGAGCCATGTTTTTCGATGGCCTCGATGGCATAGGCCGAACAGGATGGCGCAAAGCGGCACGATGGCGGCAATATCCGCGATGGCCCGATCTGCCATCCCCGCGCGATCAGGACCAGCAGGCGGGCGATCATGCGTTCCGCTCCGCCAGCCGCCGCTGCGCCTTGGCCAGCGCCTTGGCCACATCGGCGGTCAGCCGGGCATGGTCGAGGGTCAGCGCATCGGGCCGTCCGATCAGGACATGATCGGCCCCGGCCAGCGCAGCGCCGGGAAACACATTGCGGATGATGGCGCGCAACCTGCGCTTGACCCGGTTGCGCACCACCGCGCCGCCCAGTTTTTTGGTCGCGGTGATGCCATAGCCCGCAACGCCCGAACCAGGCGCATCGGGCGCATCGCCGCGTGGCCGCACAATCAGGACGAAGCCAGGCATGGGGACGCGCACACCGCTGTTGGCGGCGAGGAATTCGGAACGTCTGGTCAGTTTACGGACGGACAAGTCCTGGACAGGCAAGATTGCGTCCCGCCCGTTGCGCCCGGGGCTGTTCAGGCCGACAGCTTGGCGCGGCCGCGGGCACGGCGGGCACGCAGGATGTTGCGACCGCCAACCGTGGCCGTGCGGGCGCGAAAGCCGTGGCGGCGGGCGCGGACAAGGTTGCTCGGCTGGAAGGTGCGCTTCATGGGTCTGCTTTCTCGGGCAATTCGAATGAAAAGGGCCGCCAACCCAAAAGGATGCGGCCTGTATGGTGCGCGCGCTAAGAGATTCGCACTTGAAAGTCAACGGTGGATGGCGCCTTACCCCGCCACTTCGGCCAGCCCCAGCCGCGCCATATCGCGTGCAGCCAGCATCAGCACATCTTCGAACGGCGCGCTGTTGGTCAGCGCATAAAATCGCCGTGCGGCATCCTCGCTTAGCCCCATTTCTCGGTAATAGCGCAGATATTCACCGTGCACCGCATCTTCGGGGCCGAAATCGTCCGGCTGATTGCCATCCTCGTCGCGCCAGCTGTGGACGCCGAATTCCGCGCCCGGTGCGGCTATCCGCCGCACCCCGGCCAGAAACAGATCAACTGCGCCCGAACGCACCGATCCGCCCGCAGGGACGATGGTCACCAGCCCGGCGGCCCGCACGCGGCGTGCCAGCGCATGATTGGCGGCCTCGTCGACCGAACCTGGACATTCGACCATCACCAGCCGGACGATAGCGGGGTGCGCCGCCATCAAAGCCGCAAATTGCGCCGGGCTGTCGCTGTCGACAGTGCCGATCATCTCGACGGTATCGGCGGCGGTCAGATGGAACGGGCCATAGCTTGCCAGCGGCGCGCTGCTCGGCGCAACGACGGGCTCTCCGTATCCGACCCCGGAAAGGCGCGCCTTGTCCGCATCTTCGCCAACTTCGATCCAGATGGTGTCGGTTTCGATGCCCGTTGCATCGTCATCGGCAATGTCATCGCTCCAGCCGGTCGCGTCGATCAACGTCCCCCCGGCGTGCTCCGTCGCCGAAGCGGGGGATGCGGCCAGAATCAGCGGGAGCAGGCAAGCCCCGAAGCGGCAGCGAAGCATGGCGATGGAAATGTGCATCGCCAGCCTGTGCGCGTATCGGTCTTGCCGACATCGCAAAGGGTGCGGTTGGGGGAGGGTTAACCACTATGCTTCGCCGGTCGTCGCACCCGAGCTTACCACCAGACCACCGACAGCGGGTACAGCATGATCAGCTAAACCAGGCAGCCCATGATGACACGCCGGTCGTTCGACAGGATCGCCACCAGCGAAAGGGGGAAAAAGGACCAGGTGAGCACGATCGACCGCAAATCCAGACCAGTCGTTCCGCCCAGTGTCGTCGCCGTGGCCAACAAGGCGATATTGCACAGCAATATGCCGATCAGCACCTTGCGACGATGTTTGTCGAAATGCCGGTCGAGATCGCCCCATCCATCGGGATCGTCGGGGAAAATCAACGATGCCGAGACATAATATATGGCGGTGACGACGAACCCGCCAAACAGGGTTGGCCAGTTCAACGGCAACACATCGCGCAGCGTCCACCCGTACATCCAGAAGGTCACGACATCACAGACCACGAAAATGCCTAGCAGCGCGGTCGGCCAGCCGATCCGAACCGCCGGGCTGGCCTTGATCGAGCGGGACAGCCCGCTCAGCCCCTCGGCGAGGGCCAGCCCGAGCAGCAGGCCGAACAATGAAAAGATAAATTCGAATCCGCTCACTGCGTTATCGCCCCACCACGCATCCCGCTGCGCCAACAGACGCTCGTGTCCCAGATCGCGGTTGTCGGCAAGAGGTCGCCTGTCTGTGGTCCGCACGCGCTGAAGCGACCGTCAGCCTCCGCGCACCGCCGCCTCGATAGCGGAGACATCGATCTTGCCCATCGCCATCATTGCGGCAAAGGCGCATTTGGCAGGTCCACCGCCTGCCGCCATCGCGGTTGTCAGCACGTCGCCCGCCTTGCCACCGGGATAGTCGTCGGGCGCGCGGTGCACCGCATCGACCCGGCTGTCGGGCAAGGTGACAGCGTAAAATCGTGCCGCACCCTCGGCATCGCTGTCATACCACAGGCACAGGCTGTTTTTGGCGATCATGGCTCAGCCTTTCCTGCCGCCGACCAGCCCGAAAGCAGCGCCTTGGGGATCGACGGCGACCAGCGAAAAATCTCCGCCGGGAATTTCGACGGGCTGCTGGACAAGACTGCCCCCTTTTTCGGCGATGATTGCCACGGCGCGGTCGATGTCCGGCACCCGGACATAATATAGCCAGTGCGACTCGGCTGCGGCAGCCACATTGGCATAAACGGCGCCGATCAAGCCTTGCCCGGGCGATCCGCCGTGCGCGGCCCCGCCTGCGCGGATGAAGTGATATGGCCCCATACTACCCATCGGCATTTCGCCATCTTTCACCCAGCCGAGCGACCGATCATAAAAGGCCAGCGCCCCTTCGGGATCGCCGGTTGCCAGTTCATTCCATGCGATATGGCCGTCGCGCGGCCGATCGTATGAAAAGCTGTTGCTTGCCGCATCGGGATCGCCGGATGGCGGCGTCGGTTTCATGATGTACAGCATCGCGCCTTGAGGATCGGCAACAAAGGCCATGCGGCCCACGCCGGGGATGCTGTGTGGCTCCCTGTGGATTGCGCCGCCGCCGTCGCGGATTAACCCCGTCATCGCATCAACATCGTCGACCAGCACATAGCCCAGCCACGCCGGGCCCGCGCCGTTTGCCGCCATAGCCTCGTCGATCGGCAGCAATCCTGCGACCGGTCCCCCGGCTGATGCGATCATGCGATAATCCATGTCACCGCTCGGCTGTGCCTCGATATGCCAGCCGACCACTGCCTGATAGAAGGCGCGGGCTGCGGCGGTGTCGGTCGTCATCAGTTCGTACCAGATGAAATCGCCGTGACGGTTGCTCATTGTCTCGCTCCTCGAGGGTCTTGGTTCGCAAAAAAATCTTGCTCTATTATTTCTCCCTTTCGCGCCTCGTGCCTTTCAACAGCGCGAACACCGCCATGGCGTGGCCGTGGCCTAGCGCAAATTGCTGCTTGAGCGCCGCCACCACCGCAGCCGCTTTCACATCGGGTTGCAGCACACCGCCGACTGTCCAGCCGCGCTGTTCGGCAAAGTGTCGCAGGTCGGCAGGCGACTGGCCGGTGGTGCGCTCAATCGTATCGAGATAGGCCTGGAACGACATGGCATCACTCCGGCTGGGCCGCAGCCGGGTTCATCCACATGATTTCCCAGATATGGCCGTCAGGATCTTCGAAACTGCGCCCGAACATGAAGGGGTAATCCTGGGTAGGGATCGGATCGCCCTTGCCGCCCGCACTCGCGGCGGCAACGACCATCGCATCGACTGCGTCTTTGGTATCGGCCGAAAGGCACAGCAGCATCTGCGCGCTGACATGGGCATCGGGAATCGTTTTGGACGTAAATTGACCCCATTTGTCGTGCGAAAGCAGCATGACGTTGATCACGTCCGACACAACCATGCACGCTGCTGTTTCGTCGCTGAATTGCGGATTGATCCCAGCGCCGATCGCTTCGTAGAAGGCGATCGATCGGGGCAGGTCGTCGACCGGTAGATTGATGAAGATCATCCTTGTCACCGTTTTTCTCCTTTGTTGAATGGATCGGCGTCTGCGAAACACGTCAACTCGTCTCGCTTGAACAGCAGCGTGACATAATGTTTGAGATGGGCGACGCTTTGCCGGGCCTGTTCCGCATCCCCGGACGCCTTGGCCAGGATGAAGCTGCCTTGCAGCACCGCCTGGATATGGCGGGCGAGACCCAGCGCCGTGACGCCCTGCATCACTCCGTGGCGCTTGATGGCCGCGCCAATATCCTCGGCAAGCGCGGTGCAATAGGCCGACAGGCTGGCCTCGCACGCCGCGCGGATGGCATCGCTGCTGGCGAAACTTTCCTGCACCATCGTGCCGACGAAACAGCTGAACGCCTCCGCTGGTCCGTCGATCATCGTCAGCCTCAGGTCGATATGCGCCATCAAACGGTCGAGCGGGTCATCTAGCGCGACGATCTGCGGCACCTCGAACAACGGACGTGCCCGTTCCGTCCAGGCGTTCGCCGCCGCGACTGCCAGCGCCTCCTTCGACGCGAAATGGTGAAAGAACGCGCCCTTGGTCACGCCCGCCGCAGCGCACAGATCATCGACCGATGTTGCCGCATAGCCCTGTCGCCGCACCATGCCATGTGCCGCCGTGATCAGCGCCGTCCGCGCTGTCCCACGCGCGGCGCGGGCTGGTGCGCGGTCGGCTCCGCCGGACAGCGGCGCTGTGGCGGGAGGGGTTGGAGCGGCGGGGCGAATCGGGCTCATCGACATAACATACCAACCGGTCTGTATGTGTCAAGGATCGCGTCGATGAGGATGACGATTGCAAACCTGGACACCCCTCTCGACACGGCCGCTGCGTCATGCCACTCATCGCAGGAACAAAGACGGCACGAACTCGGAGACGTGGCGTGATCATTTATCGGGGAGCGTGTTTATGGTCGCGATTGCCGCGACGGTCGCCTATATCGGCCTTGATGCCGTGCCGATCGAGGTGCAATGCCAGGTCGCGCCGGGCATCCCTGCTTTCATCGTCGTCGGCCTGCCTGACAAGGCAGTGGCGGAAAGCCGCGAACGGGTTCGGGCGGCGATCTCCGCGATCGGCCTCTCGCTCCCGCCCAAGCGCATCACGATCAATCTCTCGCCTGCCGATCTGCCCAAGGAAGGATCGCATTATGATCTGCCGATCGCGCTGGCCCTGCTCGGCGCGATGGGGGTGATCGATGCCGAGACACTGGCGAGCTATGTGATCGTCGGCGAGCTCGGGCTCGATGGCCGGATTGCCGGATCGCCGGGTGTGTTGCTCGCGGCACTGCACGCCAGCGAACGCAGTCTCGGCCTGATCTGCCCGGCGGCGCAGGGGCCAGAAGCAGCGTGGGCGGGCGAGGTCGAAGTGATTGCAGCGCCGGACCTGCTGGCGCTGCTCAACCATCTCAACCGGACCGCACATATCGCGCCGCCACAAATGGCCGCTGCCGATCCGCCGCGGCGCACCGTCGACATGGCGATGGTCAAAGGGCAGGAAGTGGCGCGCCGGGCGCTCGAAATCGCGGCAGCTGGCGGGCATAATCTGCTGATGACCGGGCCGCCTGGCGCAGGGAAATCGCTCCTCGCCGCTTGCCTTCCAGGCATTCTCCCGGACCTGACCCCGCCCGAAGCGCTCGGCATTATGTAGCAAATGCACCAAGCCGATTGCGAACGCCACCGCCTACGGTGACGGACGTATCGGATACGGTGACGAAGCTGCATTTTGCCCTGAGCGAAGGGTAGTGATGTGAGTATCTGGTTTGCGCTGGCGTTGGGGCTAGGTGTCGTCGGGTTGGCCGGGCCACCGGCGATAATTAGCATACCAAACGCTGAGAGGGGCACCGCTTTCAGCAAATGGTTGGCTTACCCGATAGGAAAAATGCGTCTTGAATGTGCGACCCAAAATTGTCTCGTAAACGACTGTGCCACTGACAAAATGAGTTTCGGGCACGGCGATGTGATAGCGGAGATAGTCAATTTTCAAGTTTCCCTTTTCCGGGGCGGCCAAAGACACGTCCCGAATATGATCGAAGGTCTCAGGCCAATTGGCGTCCCGTGCTGCGCTCCAATAGATCAGGCGAACGGTAGCATTGCTCTTGCCGATATTGTTCAAGACGATCGAGATCGCGAGTTTGTGAGGCTCGTTTGGGGCTTTCCCCACAAGGGCGCTATCGGCCATGCAGATTTTGGCGCGTTCGGAGTCAATCACGGCTTCCAGGCTATCGGTGGCGATAACGGTCGCTTTGCGGGTTTCTCGGAATGTCGTAAAAACCAGCCAGACACCAATAGCGCTGAGCATCATGCCGGTGACGGCAGCTATGCCCATGATCCCAGTCCAAAGAGCGGTTACGCGCTGAGCTTCAAGATCATGCTCATCGCGTGCATTGCTGCGCTCGGCCTCGCGAGCATCTGCAATGCACTTCGCTTGATTCAACGTGGGGACACTACCGCAAGCGCGCAAAGCTGGGCGATAGGCGTAATCTTGATATTCGCGTGTGCGTTCGGCAGCGGTCCGCTCATATACGGCTTGCCATGATCGGCCCGTGTGCACAGCCAGAGCAATTACTGACAAAGCTGCAACCGCTATGCAGGTATTCAGCCAATTGGCCTTTAGCCATCCGACAATCGCAAAGATGATGCTCCGATAGCTACCAAGCATTGCAACAAAAACACCGCCGTAAATTTTCCCCGGCTGAGCTTGTTCCTGATATTCGGCTCAGAGTCCACAACGCCAATGTCTGCCAGCTTATCGACCAGTTGGCCGTAGGACACATTGCGGCGTTTCAGTTCGGCTTTGAGCAAGCCCTTAACGCGGGCTTCCCATTCGGTATCCGCCATGATGTATCTCCTATGATGATAAAATCATCATATGCGATACTATTGTCATTGACAACAGTGCATTGCATCATCATATAGAGTGCATAAGCACTGGAAACGATGACATGCAACACTTTCTCCTCTCTGCCGCCGCTCGCACCTTGAGCCTTAAAGCCGTTTTCCGCATGACGGACGACGAAGCCTACACCACGTTCCGCGCCCTTCGCTGGCCGGAAACCGATGGTGACGCCGTGTGCCCGCGTTGTGGCTGCACAGAGACCTATTCGATCGCCACCCGCCGCCGGTTCAAGTGCGTTGCCTGTCACCATCAATTCAGCGTGACGAGCGGCACCATCTTTGCCAGCCGCAAGCTATCGTTCACCGATCTGCTCGCCGCCATCGTCATCTTTGTGAACGGTGCGAAGGGCATCGCCGCATTGCAGCTGTCGCGCGATCTCGACGTGCAATACAAAACCGCATTCGTTCTGGCTCACAAGCTGCGCGAAGCGATGGCACTGGAACAGGCTGGCCGCACTCTCGACGGTATCGTGGAAATCGACGGCGCTTACTTCGGCGGCTATGTGAAGCCCGAAAACGTCAAGTCGGACCGTAAGGACCGCCGCCTCGTCGCCAACCGGTCGGGCAAGCGCCAGTGTGTTGTCATCATGCGCCAGCGCGGCGGCAAGTCGTTTCCGTTCATCGTCGCCAACGAAGGCGATGCCGTTCCGTTCGTCCGCGATCATGTTGCCAACCTTGCCACCATCCATGCCGACGAAGGCGCGGGCTGGGATGCGCTACACGCTGGCTGGGATACCAAGCGCGTCAACCATGGCGTCCAGTTCTACGACAAGGGCGCTTGCACCAACCAGGCCGAAAGCTATTTCAGCCGCCTTCGCCGTATGGAAACCGGCACCCACCACCATATCGCAGGTCCCTATATCGGCGCTTATGCCCGCGAAGCATCGTGGCGGGAAGACAATCGCCGCGTCGCCAATGGCGGACAAGCTGCGATGGTTGGCTATGCGGCTATGGCGTCGCGCCAGTCGCGGACGTGGGCTGGGTATTGGCAGCGGGCGGGTTAGGTTCCGGCGTCTGCCGCCGGAACCGTTGAAAACTGCTCATTTAACAACCGCGTGACTAGTGCGTGCAGGACGGATAAATCAAGCTGCCCAGCAACTATGCTCGCGTCGGCATGTTTGAGGGCTGCCACATATTCCGGCCTCTCACGGCGTAATAGCTCTGGCAGCAATACGTCGCCATCAAGCCAAGCGCCTGCCTTTAGACAAAGCACATAGTAGCAAGCCACTCGGGCCGTCCTGCCGTTGCCATTTACAAACGGATGAATGTGATTGAGCCGCCAAACGATGAAGCAAGCCAACCAGACAGGGTCAGCACTTTCCCAATATCGGTTCACTTCGTCGATGAACATGCTCATCCGCTGCCCCACTTCCCATGGGGGCGGCGGAACGTAGTCACCCACTGTAACTTGGCACGGGCGTAAAACGCCTGCATTGCCATGCAAGCATGTGATCGCGTGATAATTCAGCGACAGCACGACTTCGAGCGACAGAATTGGTCGATTTAGCTCTAACGAGGCCAGGACAGCTGAGCGAAGAAACCCGTATTGACGGTCCAGATTCTCGATTGAGAGTTGCTGGTAAACGGGGTGAGCCTCTTGGCCCACCAACTCAAAAACATACACGACCGGTTAGGCTGCTTCGCCCTCAGCGCGACTAAGCACGCTCTCAATTTGCTGTCGGCTTATAGTGCTCTCTCTAGGCAAGCTACCATAAATAAATGACACCCGCTGTCGACGAAGCTGCTCACGAGTCAGGCGCGTTTGCGCAGCCGCTGAAAGCCTATGAAGCAACGCGGAATCGGTTTTGATGTCCTCGGGCATGGCGGTTGATTCTTCCCTACTGGCAACAGGATCACAACGCACGATGCAATAGCAAGTTCCGATTAACGAAATCTAGTGCCATCGTTTGCGATGCCTTTGCAAGCGTCGTTAGTGCGTCATCCTGATTAGATAATACGCACAAGGATTAGCGACGCGCAATAGTTGCTCGGAAAGATGCAATTTTTAAACCAGATTTTGTGCGCAGAATATGCACCATTTTTACCTGCAATATTTCGGCGCTCTTTATGGGACTATCCCACCCACTCCCAAACCACCCGCCCAGCGATCCACAGCGCCGCCACGACGAGCACAAACCGCCACTCCCCGCGAATGGTGGCAGCAAGCTGGCGGATGTGGGCAAGGAAGGCGATCATCGCGCCTTTATGGCTATAGCGTCGGCTCTTTGCCAGCCGCTATGGCGTGAGGCCCGCCGCCTTTTAGCGCAGCCGCATCGACCACCCGGACGAAATGCCAGCGCGCCAGATCGCGGGTGATAAACTCGACCAGATCATCGCGGGCCTTGTCACGCATGAAGGCGGGCGATTTCGGCTTTGCGAGGGCGCTTAGCAGATGGCGCGGGGCAACGGACAGCTTGATAGTTACCAGCATCCGCAGTTCGGCAATGGTAGCGGGCGATTCGATCATGCCTCGCTGTTCTGCTGATGTTCCCTATATCGCAAGAGGCAATCAGCGGACCAACTCCCATTGCAGCCATAATCCAGTTTCTTCGATGGACCGGACCACGCCCTTTTCCCGTTGGTCCCGCAAGGCTGTAGCAACGCGCCGGGTCATCACGTTCAATATGCCGGGGTCATGGTCTATGCCCCTTTGAGCAATGACCATTGAGGCTAGCTCTCGTGCGGTAAGCGGACCCTTGGCGACGCGCAGGAACGATAGGAGAGTCCGGGTCATCTCGCCGCGCTTGGACCACGACTTAGGCGGCACAAACACTTTTGGCCTGATGCTCTCGGCAACGAAGTCGGGCGCTAGCCGGGCAAGCACCCCGTCAACATGCTCCAGGTCTTCGCACAGCTTGGCCATCAAGGCGTGGCAGCGGGCAATCTCGCCGGTTATATCAGCGCGGGTCTTTTTCAGCCCTTCGAGTAAGTAGTCTGTCATATGATGACATTAGCCTACGCGGGCGATTGCATCTATCAGGCTGTTGGTGCGTTTGCTACATAATGCCGGAAGCGCTCGAGGTGTCGATGGTCGCGTCGGTTGCCGGGACGCTCGAAGGCGGCAAGCTCGTTCGCACCCGTCCGTTTCGCTCACCGCACCACAGCGCCTCGATGCCTGCATTGGTCGGCGGCGGGCTGCGCGTGCGCCCCGGCGAAGTCAGCCTTGCGCATCTGGGCGTGCTATTCCTCGATGAGCTGCCTGAATTTCAGCGTGCCGTGCTCGATTCGCTGCGCCAGCCGCTCGAAACCGGGGTGGTGAGCGTCGCCCGAGCTAATGCCCATGTCACATTTCCGGCGCGGGTGCAGCTGGTTGCCGCGATGAATCCGTGCCGCTGCGGACATCTTGGCGATCCGGCGCTGGCGTGCAGCCGTGCACCGCGCTGTGCCGCGGATTATCAGGCGCGGGTTTCCGGGCCGCTGCTCGACCGCATCGACCTGTCGGTCGATGTCGAGGCGGTGAGCGCTGCCAATCTGGTCAACCCCGCGCCGTCCGAATCGAGCGATGCGGTCGCGGCGCGGGTCGCCGCCGCCCGCGCGCGGCAGACCGAGCGCTACGCCGGCAGCAAGGCGCGAACCAATGCCGAGGCCGATGGTCCGGAGCTGGACACACACAGCACGCCCGATGAGGCGGGCAAGGCGCTGCTTGCGCAAGCCGCCGCCGCCATGCGGCTGAGCGCACGGGGCTATACGCGGGTGCTCCGGGTGGCGCGAACGATCGCCGATCTGGCGGGGGCGGACAGGGTGGGCCGCATCCACATCGCCGAGGCATTGAGCTATCGGCGGCGGGCGCCGGTCAATTGATGCGGCCCCGCTGGCAATGGGTCGCGCTGATCGGTTTGGGCGCAGCGGCCGTCGCCTATCTGCGTTGGCCGACGACGATGATCCTCTCAAAGGTTCCATCGTCCATAGACACCTCAGCCACGATCATCTCCATGAAAAATGGCCACTCTACCAGAGCTGATAGAACCAGCTTGACTGTGCGCAATGCCGATGGCCGTATCGGACGGCTGAACGTCCCTGCGAGGTTAAACAAGTGCCATATCGGCCAGGTCGTTGCTGCGCGCCGCGAGGGAATAAGGCTCACAGTCTTAGCTGAACAATGCCGCCGTCCGGACCCACTAGCAATTAGCAAGTGAAGGCAATCGGCTACCCCGCCGTCATCCGCCGCGTCTCGATGATCTTGCCATCGTCGACATGTTTGGCGAGGTCGGCGCGGTTGATCGGGATGCGTTCGCTGTCGTCCCAACTGATATCGGCCATGGTGCCGCGCAGATCGGTCAGCGCTCCGCGCTGGGCGGGCCAGGCGGCGGTTTCGGTGACGACAGTGATGCGGTCGTTGGAGACTTCGACGACCTTCATCAGGCCATAGCTCTTCTGGCCCGCGCGCTCGGGTGCGCCTTCGTTGAAGTCGTAACTCGAAAAGGCGGAAAGTTCGGCAGCGTAAATGTCGCCCACCTGGGGGCTGGCCAGCAGCGGATCGAGACCCGAGGCGGCCTGGTCAACAGTCGCAGCAACCGTCGCGTTCTTGTCGGTGCCCGCTGCAGCGGTTCCCGCACTGCCGCTGCTGACGGCATCGCAACCGGTCAATACTGCCAGAGCCAATCCGCTGCAGAGCACTACCGCGCAGAATGAAAAAGCATGTCGTGCCATAGGCTACCTCCCGGTCGTCCCGCGCTCCGCCACGATCGCGGCGCGGTGGACGTGGCGCAACCGCTAACCCGCGGTCGTCATGCCTGGCAACCGCTTTTGCAGTGCAGTGCCGCGCGTTACCCTTTGAGCTCGCTGCCCAGTTTCAGGACCTTGTCGCCATCCTCCTGCTCGATCAGGAAGACGGGGTTGTCGGCGCTGCCGTTCTTCACGATCTTGCTGCCCTTGATCGTGCGCTGAACACGCCGCTCGAACCGGTCCTTTATCGTTCCGTGCGCGGTGCCGCCGCCCCATGCCCAGCTGACTTTACTGCCGATTTTATGCGCCATGAAATACTCCCGAAGCCGTGTCCCGGAGAGCTTAACCGGCTGCGCGCGCATTGGTTTCCAGGCTAATGCCGTTGCACGTCGGGCAATTCGAGCATCGCCGACTGGTCGACCATCGCCCGCGCCGCCGGCGCAGGAGCAGATGTTCCGGCGCGGCGGTGGCTGAACCGCCCTTCGACCTGGCTGCCCTGTTCGATGGTCAGATTTTCATAAGTGACATCGCCGGTGATCCGTGCCGACGCCTGGATGATGAGATCGCGCGCGACGATCGATCCATCGACCGTGCCCGCCAGTTTGGCGGTTTCGGCGACGATCGCGCCCTTGATCAGGCTGTCCTCGCCCTGCACCAAGTTGGCGCAGGCAAGGTCTCCCTCGATCCGGCCGTCGACGTGCAGATCGACCGTGGCGGAAATATTGCCGGTGACGATCACGTCTGTTCCCAAAATCGAGAAAGTCGTGTGGCGTGCCCCGGTCGCCATCCTAGCGGGCAGCGACACGGGCCCGGACCCTTCCGTCGGCGTCGGCTTTGACTTCGAGAACATCAGGATTTGTCTCCAGGAAACGGCGCGGGTTGACGGCGGCGCCGTTGACGCGAACTTCGAAATGCAAATGGGTGCCGGTCGACCGGCCGGTCGAACCCATGCGAGCAATGTTTTCGCCCGACACCACCGCTTGCCCGACTCGTGTAGCAAATGCGGAGAGATGGGCGTAGCGGGTCAGAATGCCATGTCCATGGTCTATCTCGACGACATTGCCATAGCCCGATTTCTGGCCGACGAAGACGACTTGTCCGGCAGCCGCAGCAAGAATCGTACTGCCATGCGCTCCGGTGAAATCGAGCCCGGCATGCATCGCGCTGCCGCCGGTAAACGGGTCGCGTCGATAACCAAAGCCACTGGATAGCGACATATGTTCGGCGGGGAGATTGGAGGGCAGGGCGACGACGAAGCCTTCTAGCAGCTCCATCCGGTCGAGCGCGGCGGCGAGCCGCAGAAAAGCCGGGTCGCGGGGTATCGGGACGGACAGCCGTTGTCCGACCAACAACGGACCGCCCCGACCGCCGCCTGTGTCGGTGCGGATACCGACGGTGCGCAAAGCTGCTTCGGCGCGGGCAGAACGCGCTGCGACCGCATCGGTTAGCGTCGCTACCAACCGCAGTTGACGCGCTTCGATAGTGTATAACCGGCTCAGCTGGTCTTGCTTGGGACCAGTGTCGATTGCAGGCGTCGCTTTCCCGCTCCTGCCTGGCTGCCCGGTGGCTGCGGGATCGGCGGCTGCCTTTGCGGTACCGCTATCGGCAAAATAGCCCTCGAATACCGCCTCGAAATAATCCTGGCGCTGATCGAGCCGGGCTGCGGTATCTTCGATACGTCCGTTTTCAGCGGCCACGCGTGCTTCTGCGCGCTCTACGGCGATCGCGCGCGCTGCGACGTCGCGATTTTGCCAGCCGGAATAAGCTTGCCA
>JANNMK010000263.1:0-1792 GCA_031397785.1 Sphingomonas sp.
ATCGTCGATTGAGGCCGCGCATGGCCGGCCCGCTGTAACGGGCACCGCCCGCAACGCGCCAGCCAACCATAAAAAAGCCCCTACCGGAATGACCGGCGGGCCTTTTTTCTGGTTGGACGTCTGCAATCAGCCACAGGCCAAGCGCACTGCCTGTCGGCGGCGCAATCGCATCGGCCCGCCGAGGATGCCAAAAGTGCCAGCATGCAAATTCACGACTTTTCCCCGGCCCGCGCGGGTGCCCGCCTGACGCGAAAAAAAGGGCGCCGGATAACCGACGCCCTTTGTTCCTATTGCCCAGAGCGCTGCATCAACTCTGCAGATAGTCGCCCGCATCGGCATCGGTGCCATGGCTTTCACCGACCGCAGCCGCCAGCGGATCGTCGCCGATTGCCGCTTCGGGGCCCTGCGCCAGTTCGGCTTCATGCTCCTCCGCCGCAGTCGTCGGCGCCACCAGATGCATTTCGTTGGCGACCCGCATCTGCGCGCGCAGCGCCGCATCGCGCGACGTTGCGGTGACCCGGACGCGGTTCATGGCAGCGCCGGTCCCGGCGGGGATCAGCCGGCCGACGATGACATTTTCCTTGAGCCCGGTCAGCGTATCGACCTTGCCCTGCACCGATGCTTCGGTGAGGACGCGGGTGGTTTCCTGGAACGACGCCGCCGAGATGAAGCTGCGGGTCTGCAGGCTCGCCTTGGTGATGCCGAGCAGCACCGGCTTGCCTTCGGCTGCGGCCTGGCCCTTGGTCAGTCGTGCGTTGACCTCGTCCATCTCGTCCCGGTCGACCTGCTCGCCCGCCAGCAGCGTCGTATCGCCACCATTGGTGATCTCGACCTTTTGCAGCATCTGACGAACGATCGTTTCGATGTGCTTGTCGTTGATCTTCACGCCCTGCAAACGATAGACTTCCTGGATTTCCGACACGAGATAGGCCGCGAGTGGCTCGATCCCGAGCACTTCGAGGATATCGTGCGGATCGGGCGAGCCCGAGACGATGGTATCGCCCTTCTTGACGAAATCGCCCTCCTGCACTTCGATCCGCTTGGATTTCGGCAGCAGATATTCGAATGATTCGCCGTCTTCCGCGACAATGGCGAATTTGCGCTTCGCCTTGTAATCCTTGAGGAATTCGATGCGGCCCGAGGCTTTTGCGATGATCGCATTATCCTTTGGCTTCCTCGCTTCGAACAGTTCGGCGACCCGCGGCAGACCGCCGGTGATGTCGCGCGTCTTGGCGGCTTCACGGCTGACACGGGCGAGAACATCGCCCGCCTGCGCCATCTGGCCATCCTCCATCGAGATCGTCGTTCCAGGCGCGAGCAGATAGCGGGCGGCTTCACCCGATGCCTCGTCGAGCAGGGTCAGGCGCGGCTGCAGATCTTCTTTCTTGCTGCGGCTGGTCGCGCGGTTTTCGACCACCACGCGCTGGGCGATACCGGTGGCTTCATCGACCACTTCGGTCAGCGTCTTGCCATCGACCAGATCCTGGTAGCGCACGATGCCGGGCTGTTCGGTGATCACCGGCATGGTGAACGGATCCCATTCGGCGATGCGTTCGCCCTGCGCCACGGTCGCGCCGTCTGCCGCCAGGATATTGGCGCCATAGGGCAGCTTGTGCACAGCGCGTTCGCGGCCGTCGGTGTCGATGATCATCATTTCACCGCCACGCGCCAGGCTGAGGCGGCGGCCGCGCGAATCGGTGATCGTCGGCATGTCACGATATTGGATCGTGCCGTCCGCGATCGATTCGAGATGGCTCTGTTCGTTGACCTGCGCCGCGCCGCCGATGTGGAA
>JANNMK010000269.1:0-2421 GCA_031397785.1 Sphingomonas sp.
CGATGCGGAAATTGCCAGAAATGCGGGTGTAGGCGATCAGGTCACCGCGCGGCGACCATTCGGGCGTTGCATAGCGGCCGCCGCCAAAACTGATCCGCTGTGCCGAAGACCCATCGGCATTCATCACATAGAGCTGTTGCCCGCCTGACCTATCGCTTTCGAAAACGATGCGATTGCCATCAGGCGAGAAGCTGCCACCGACATCGATGCCGGGATGATCGGTCAACCGTCGCGGCGTACCGCCCTCTGCGGGGATGCGGTAAATATCCGTATTGCCTGCGACGCTCATCGAAAACAGGATGAAGCGGCCATCGGGCGACCAGTGCGGCGCAAAGGTGGTGTTGGCGCTTTCGAACACAGCGCGTTGCGTGCCCGCGCCGACATCATAGACGAATACGCGCACACGGTTGTTGAGGTAGCTCACATAAGCTATACGGCTGTAATCAGGCGAAAAACGCGGGCTGATCGCCAGCGCTTGCCCGTTGGTGATGAAGCGGTGATTGGCCCCGTCCGAATCCATGATGGCAAGCCGCTTGATCCGGTTATCCTTTGGACCCGTCTCGGCAATATAGGCGATGCGACTGTCGAAGAACGGCGCTTCGCCCGACAGGCGCGAATAGATGGCATCGGCGCATTTATGCGCGGCCCGCCGCCAGTCGCGCGGCTGCACGACGAACCCCTGCCGCGCCAGTTCGGTGCCGAGCGCCATGTCATAGAGATAGCAACCGACCGTCAGATTGCCCGCCGCATCGGCGCGGACAAAGCCATGGACGAGATTTTCTGCGCCCGTGCCGCGCCAGGCGGCAAATTGCGGCGCAGTAACTTCACCCATCGCGATCGCTCGCAGCCCGTCCGGCCCGCGCGGTGCATAGAGCCCCGACCGTTCGAGATCGGCGGCGATGACAGCAGCAATCTGCGTACCGAGCGCGGCGGTCGTGCCGGCCGGGGTCTCCTCGATCTTTGGCGTGGCAAGGCCGGTGACGAGCACGCTCGTGCGTTCCTGCACCAGCGTGCCGGTCACCGTTTCGCGCGGCGGTGCCTGCGGCGTGGCTGTCGCCTGCGGTGCCGCGGATGGCGGCACGCTGCTGTTCTGGGCAAAGGCGGGTGCGGCCAGCAGCGCAGCGGCGATTGCCAGTCCGGTAATAGAGCGCTTCATCATCCTACCTTTTCAAAATCGAGCGTATAATTTTCCCAATAGCCATAGCTCTCGCTCGGCAGGCTGAACGGCGCGGCGAGCTGGATCGCGCGGCGCGCGCATTCCTCGAACCGCGCCACCTGCGGACGGTTGCTGTCGGTCACCCCGCGCGTCGTCACATTGGTGATGCGGTCGAGCGCACCGCTTTCGGCGAGGCGGAACTGGATCGTCGTCTTGAGCTGATCGACATCGGCTCCGGTTACCCGGCACGCGTTCCACGGCCTCGCCACTTCGGCGTTGATGCTGGTCGAAATGCTGCGGCGGATTTGTGTCGCGGTCTGCGCAGCGGGAACGCCGGCGGCCACCGGGGCTGGTCGTGCCGGAGTGCGCGACACCGAATTGGCGATATCGCCCAGAGGATCGCCAGCGGCACTGCGCGAACTGACCGGGCGCGCGGGGCGGGGCGGACGCTGCGGATTGGCGGCGACGCGCTCGGCTCGGCGCTCGGGCTCGGCGCGCGGCGGGGTGCGGGGTGGCTGACGTTCGTCACGACGATCGGGTCGCGGCGCAGGCGTCGGCCGTTTGGCATCCAGCGGCGCGGGGCGTGGTGGCACAACCACCTTGGCCGCTGGCGGCGGAGGTTCCTGTGCGCCATCAATCTCTCCGCGCGCGGGCGGCGGTGGACTGTCGGACATCACCGGTGCGGTGCTGACCGGCGCGACTTCGGCGACAATGTCGACCGCCATCGGCGGATTGTCGAACCGCTGTTCCGGCCCGGTGCGCCAGCTCGCCGATAGTGCGGCGAACAGCAGCACATGCGCCGCCACCGCGACGCCAAGGCCGATCCGCTCGGTGCGCTCCATCGCCGTCACCATATCACCCGCCTATGGACCCGCGCCTGAACCGGCGGTGACCGGTTCTGGCGGTGTGGCGGCGCCTGTCGTGACCAGCGACACCCGGGTCAGGCCCGCGCGATTGAGTTCGCCCATCACCCGCATCACCCGCCCGTAATCCAGCCCGCGATCGCCGCGCAGCATGATCGGGCGCGGGTTTTCGGCATTGTCGCCAGCAATCGCCGCCAGCTGTTCGGGCAACGCCGCCATCGTCGTTTCGACATCGTCGATATAGATGCTGCCGTCGGCATCGAGGCTGATCTGCACCGGCGGCCGGTCGGTCTGGTCGAGCGGTTTTGCCCGGCTGTCGGGCAGGTCGATGGGGACACCCGTGGTCAGCAGCGGCGCTGTCACCATGAAGATGATCAGCAGCACCAGCATCACATCGACGAA
>JANNMK010000272.1:0-4854 GCA_031397785.1 Sphingomonas sp.
TGCAACGCTCGGCGTCATCGCCAGCTCGATCGAACGGCTCGCCACCGAAATCCGCCACCTGCAGCGTACCGAAGTGCTAGAGGCAGAGGAATATTTCGCGCCGGGGCAAAAGGGGTCGTCGGCCATGCCGCACAAGCGCAATCCGGTGCTCACCGAAAATCTCACCGGCCTCGCCCGCATGGTGCGCAGCGCCGTCACGCCTGCGCTCGAAAATGTCGCATTGTGGCACGAACGCGATATCAGCCACTCGTCGGTCGAACGCTATATCGGCCCCGATGCCACGATCACGCTCGATTTTGCGCTGCATCGGCTGACCGGGGTAATCGACAAACTGCTCGTCTATCCCGCGCGGATGCAGCGCAATCTCGATTCGATGGGCGGCCTCGTCCATTCGCAGCGCGTCCTGCTCGCCCTGACCCAGGCGGGGATGAGCCGAGAGGAGAGTTATGCGCTGGTGCAGCGCAACGCGATGAAAGTGTGGGAATCGGAAGGCGCACTCAGTCTCGCCGCCCTGCTCAAGGGCGATGGCGACGTCACTGCCCTGCTCACCACGGCACAGATCGATGCGCTGTTCGATCTCGGCCACCATCTGCGCGGCGTCGATGCCATCTTCGACCGTGTGTTCGGCGCTGCGTAAACCCCCGCTTCTATCGCCGCTACAGTTGGGCTAGACTACGGCCACGGGTAGCAACGGAGACTGGGCATATGCAGGCCATTCGCACGATCATCTGGGTCATCATTGCGGTCATACTGACCATCTTCACGGCCATGAATTTTGAGGCTGTGACGGTGCGCATCCTACCCGGCAATCCCGGCACGGTGGCAGAAATGCCGCTCGCCCTGTTGATCGTGTTCGTCGCGCTGCTCGCCTTCCTGCCGCCATTCCTGTTCAATCTCGGCAACCGCTGGCGGCTGACCCGCAAGATCCAGAGCCAGGAAGAAACGATCCAGCTGCTGCGGACACCCGCACCCGCGCCTGCCCCCACCCCTACGGCGACGGCACCGGCCCCTGCCTCGACCCCGGCACCGAACCCGCTCGAACCCGGCTCGTTGCTATGACATCGCGCATCTATCTTGCCATCGATACGACCGATCTCGATGCGGCAAAGGCGCTGGCGAACAAGGTCAAAACCCATGTCGGCGGGCTCAAGCTCGGCCTCGAATTTTTTTGCGCCAACGGTCATGCCGGCGTCCATGAAATGGCGCGGATCGGCCTGCCGCTGTTCCTCGACCTCAAATTGCACGATATCCCCAACACGGTGGCAAAGGCGGTGCAGTCGCTGCGCAGTCTTGAACCTGCGATCCTCACCATCCACGCCGCCGGTGGCCGGGCGATGATGGAGGATGCCAAAGCTGCGGCCAGCGACCATACCAGGGTCGTCGGCGTGACTGTGCTGACCAGCCTCGATGGCGAAGATCTCGGCAGTATCGGTATCGACGATGCGCCCGATGCGCAGGTCGCCCGCCTTGCCGCGCTTGCGCATGAGGCCGGGCTGGATGGCATCGTCTGTTCGGGCCACGAGGTCCGCGCCGCCAAAAAAACCTGGCCCGGCGGCTTTTTCATCGTCCCCGGCGTCCGCCCGGCCAACGGCATTGCTGCCGATCAGAAACGCACCGTCACCCCTGCCGAGGCGGTCAATGCCGGTGCCTCGATCATCGTCGTCGGCCGCCCGATCAGCCGCGCCGAAGACCCTGATGCCGCGGCCCGTGCTATCGGCGCGACGCTTTAGCGATAGAGGGACGGCAGGCCCGGTCGCAAGCTGCACGGACTGCATGTTGCGTTGCAGCAATTGCACTCTTCCCTGCCCCATCGGTCATATTGCAATCATCCTCCTGACTGCTGATATCCGCTATAACCGGCCCGCCAGCGACATAGAATGGCGGCGGCAAAGGAACGCGCGATGACCAATACCGTTCTTGAGATCGACGATCAGGCCCGCGCTATCGAACATGAAGCGACGCCTGCCCATCACCGTTTGCCGACCGATCTGTCGGACAGGATTGCGCTGGCCGTGACAAAGACGCTGCGCTTTTGTGCCGATACCTTTTTTGCCAAACGCTATGGCCATCGGGCGGTCGTGCTGGAAACGGTCGCCGCGGTCCCGGGCATGGTCGGCGCGATGTTCACGCACCTCCACTGTCTGCGCTGGATGCGTGATGACGACGGCTGGATCCGCACGCTGATGGAGGAGGCGGAGAATGAGCGCATGCATCTGATGACCTTCATCGAGATTGCGCAGCCCAACCGCTTCGAACGGATGATCATCCTCCTGGCGCAGGCGTTTTTCATCGTCGGTTTTTCGGCACTGTATCTTCTTTCGCGGCGCACCGCGCATCGGGTGGTCGGCTATTTCGAGGAAGAAGCCGTCACCAGCTACAGTCTGTATCTCGCCGAAATCGATGCCGGCCGCGCGGAAAATGTGCCCGCACCCGCCATTGCGCGCCATTATTGGAACCTGCCCGATGATGCGACGCTGCGCGATGTCATTATCGTCGTCCGCGCCGACGAGGCGCATCACCGCGACGTCAACCATGGTTTCGCGAGCGTGCTTGCCGGGCAGCAGGTCGATCTGTCCGAAGCTTCTGCCTATCCCGATCATGCGCAGGACTTGAAATTCGCAGCCTGACGGGTCGACCGTCAGGCACAGGGAGGCAATCGTGCAGCCAAAGTTCGACAGGCCCGACACGCCGGTTTAGGGCAGGCCGATGACGATCAGCACAAAAATTTGCGGAATCACGACAGCAGCGACGCTGGACGCTGCGGTCCTGCACGGAGCCAGCCACATCGGGCTGGTGCATTTCGCTCCAAGCCCCCGTCACCTGCCGCTCGATGCGGCCGCTGCCTTGCGCGCGCGCGCGCCCCGGCATGTCAAGACAGTGCTGCTGCTGGTCAACGCCGACCCGCAATTGACGCAGGAGGCGATCCGGGTGGTCCGGCCCGACATCGTCCAGTTCCACGGCAATGAAACCCCCGAATGGCTGGCAATGGTGCGCCGTTACGCGCCCGTCGGCATCTGGAAGGCGCTCGGCATAAAGGATGCCGATGCGCTGCGGCGCAGCGACCGCTTTGTCGGCGCGGCCGATCTCCTGCTGTTCGACGCGCCTGCCGCCAGCCTGCCTGGCGGCACCGGCACCCGTTTCGACTGGTCGCTGCTGTCGGGCCATAACCACGCCCTCGCCTGGGGCCTTGCAGGCGGGCTGACCCCCGCGACAGTCGCCGAAGCGGTCCGCGCCACCGGTGCGTCGCTCGTCGATGTCTCCTCGGGTGTCGAAAGCGCACCGGGCATCAAGGATGTGGACAAGATTGCCGCTTTCCTTAAAGCCGCAGCATGACCCAGCTTCCCCCCAACAGTTTCCGCCAGCAACCAGACGCACGCGGCCATTTCGGGCAATTCGGCGGGCGCTATGTCGCTGAAACCCTGATGCCGCTGGTGCTCGATCTCGAGCGGGAATATCGCGCTGCGCAGGCCGACCCTGCCTTCGCCGCCGAATTCGACGATCTGATGGCGCATTATGTCGGCCGCCCCAGCCCGCTCTATTACGCGCCGCGCCTCACCGAGGAGCTGCGCAGCGCGGCCGCACCGGGCAAGGGCGCGCAAATCTGGTTCAAGCGCGACGAACTCAACCATACCGGCGCGCACAAGATCAACAACTGCATCGGCCAGATTCTGCTCGCCATCCGCATGGGCAAGACGCGCATCATCGCGGAAACCGGCGCAGGCCAGCATGGTGTCGCCACCGCCACGGTCTGCGCGCGGTTCGGTCTGCCGTGCATCATCTTCATGGGCGCGCGGGATATCGAGCGGCAGGCCCCCAATGTGTTCCGCATGAAGCTGCTCGGCGCCGAAGTGCGCGCGGTCGAAAGCGGCGCGCGGACCCTCAAGGACGCGATGAACGAGGCGCTGCGCCATTGGGTCGCCAACGTCCACGACACATTCTACATCATCGGCACCGCCGCCGGGCCGCACCCCTATCCCGAACAAGTCCGCGATTTTCAGAGCGTCATCGGCCGCGAAGCGCGCGCCCAGATGCTCGAGCGCACCGGCCGCCTGCCCGATGTGCTGGTCGCGGCGATCGGCGGCGGCAGCAATGCCATCGGCCTGTTCCACCCCTTCCTCGACGACGCCGACGTGCGGATGCTCGGGGTCGAGGCGGCGGGCCACGGCCTCGAAAAAACCCATGCCGCGAGCCTCGCGGGCGGTTTTCCCGGCGTGCTGCACGGCAACAAGACCTATCTGTTGCAGGATGAGGACGGCCAGATCGCCGAGGCGCATTCGATTTCGGCTGGCCTCGACTATCCCGGCATCGGGCCAGAGCATGCCTGGCTGCGGGACATCGGCCGCGTCGATTACACCAGCGTCACCGACACCGAGGCGCTCGAAGGCTTCCAGCTGCTCTGTCGCACCGAAGGCATCATCCCCGCCCTCGAACCCGCCCACGCCATCGCCGCCGTCGCCAAGCTCGCGCCCACGCTGGACAAGGACGCCATCATCCTCGCCAACCTGTGCGGACGCGGCGACAAGGATATTTTCACTGTGGCCGAGGCGTTGGGGGAGACAATGTAAAAAGCCCTCTCCCCTTCAGGGGAGAGGGTTGGGAGAGGGGCAGTCATGCGCGACAGACGATTGGTGGAATTCGCCAAGGCAATGCGGCGCGAAATGACCGAGCCAGAGCGCATATTGTGGCTACAGCTTCGTGCTAAACGCTTCGAAGGCGTTAAATTCCGCCGACAGAATGTCGTAGGCCGCTATCTCGCTGACTTTTACGCGCGAACCGCAAAATTGATCATCGAAGTCGACGGCGAAACGCATGGCTTCCAGCAAGAGTATGATTGTATCAGAACGTCGTATTTAG
>JANNMK010000340.1:0-15988 GCA_031397785.1 Sphingomonas sp.
GTCGACGCGATCCGCACCGCTGATCGGGCCGCTCTGGCGGCGATGCACGGCGGCGGCCCCGGTGGTCGGCGCTCGCCCGCCGATGTCGATCGGGTGGTCCGGCTGCTGCTGGACGATCCGCAATCGCCCTTTGCCATGCTGCGCACGGCAACGGAGGTAAGCACCCAGATTTTCGGCTGGAAGCCCCCGCTCTGGGCGGACCAAAACTGGCAGGCTGCGGCTATGCGCAGCGGCGATCTTGATGCCATTGTCTGCCTGTCGACGCGCCCCGATGCTGCCCGACTGTGGCCGATCGACAGCAGGGACGCCGATAACCGCCCTGGTCGCCCCTATGCCTGTACCCGCATCCACATCGGTGGAACAGGCGCCGATTCCCCCGCCCGCTTCGACACCGATCAGGCCGTGACCGGCGCCGAGGAGCCGCCGGTCTAGCGGGACGGAACTTTACCGCTCCTAAACTCCGTTCTGCGATGCCCCTGGCATGTTCGTGCGCACGCTCATCCTCGTCTCGCTCGCCGCCTTCGGGCTGGCCTTCATGACCTTGCGTCTTGCCGACATGACCGGTGGCGCGGGATCGGTGACGATGAGCGAGGTGGCAGCTGCACCTGCAACCGCGACCCCGGCCAGCCTGCCCCGCTATGGCTCATCGACCACCCTCGAACGCGGGCTCGACGGGCATTTCTTTGCCGATGTCATGCTCAACGGACAGCGGGTGCGGATGCTGGTTGATTCAGGCGCCAGCATGATCGTCATCAACGAAAGCGAGGCGCGCGCGCTCGGCCTCAACCCGCCGCCATCAGCCTATACGGGCCGCGCGATGACCGCGAACGGGGAGGTCGACTACGCCCCCATCCGCATCGCCAGCGTGCGCATTGGCGACGTCGAACGCATCGATGTGCCGGCGGGCGTGATGCGCGGCGAAACGCTTGGCCAGCCGCTGCTCGGCCAGTCGTTCCTCGCCATGCTGCAGGAAGTCACCATCCGCGGCGATACCATGGTGCTGAAGTAGCAACTTGCATCCGCCCGGTTGCGCCGCCATCTCTGCCCCATGACCAACCCTGCCGAACCGCCACTGCGCGCTGCCATCATTCCGGTGACTCCGCTGCAACAAAATTGCACACTGCTATGGTGCACCGCCACCAACAGGGCGGCGTTCGTCGATCCGGGCGGCGATCTGCCGATTCTCAGGGATGCGCTGGCTAAAACCGGCGTGACCTTGGAGAAAATCCTGATCACCCATGGCCATATCGATCATTGCGGAGAAGCCGGTGCGTTGGCCCGCGAATATGGCGTGCCGATCGAAGGACCGCATGAGGCGGACCGCTTCTGGATCGATCGTCTCGATGAGGATGGCCGCAAATACGGCGTCAACGGCGCGGTGTTCGAACCCGATCGCTGGCTGGTACAGGGTGATACGGTGACCTTCGGCAATCTGGTGCTCGACGTGATCCATTGCCCCGGCCACACGCCCGGCCATATCGTCTTCCACCACGCCCCGTCACGGCTCGCCATCGTCGGCGATGTGCTGTTTGCCGGGTCGATCGGCCGAACCGATTTTCCGCGTGGCAATCACGCCGATCTCATCGCCGCAATCACCACACGGCTATGGCCGCTCGGCGGCGAAACCATGTTCGTCCCCGGTCACGGTCCGACCAGCAATTTTGCGACCGAACGCAAGACCAACGCCTATGTCAGCGACTATGCGCTGGCCTAGCCTTCCGGCCTAGACCTGCGCCATCGCGGGCGGCGCTTCGGTCGACTGCAACTGGCGGTATCCGGTAACCAGCGCCAGGCTCAACAGCGCCAGTGTCACCAGCATCGTGCCTGCAACGCCGATGCCGCGCAGCCGGCTGGGCTGTTCGGCGTCCATGCCGATGCCGTGGCAGACCCGGGCAATGATGAACAGCGCCGCGGCAATCGCCAGCCACAGCGTCGGCGTTCCCGCCAGTTCGAGCGCCAGCGTCAGGATCAGGACAAGCGGTGTATTTTCCGCAAAGTTGAGATGCGCGCGCATCCGCCGCTGCAATAAGGGATTGCCGCCGTCGCCATGCATGATCTTGGCAGATGTCCGCACCCGCCCGCAGCGGATCGCCAGCCACATATTGACCAGCGCGGCGACGCCCGCGAATATCAGGGTGATAGTCGGCATGGTTCTGGTTCCTCCCCCGGCCATTGGTCCGGTGCCGCGCCTCATGGGCCATGCACCGCACGTCGGCAATACTTGCATTTTGGCTGGGAATCGGTACGGCAAGCCATTCAATCGGCTTTGACGATTCACTCATCCGCGCCAGCATCCCTGACGCCGTGCCCCTCGCGGGCTTGCGGCGTCGCATGGTTTGCCAAGCGTATCGGGTGTCGCTAAGGGCCATCCGGCAATCGAAATTCAGGTCAGACAGGCAGTTCCATGGCAGTTCCAAAGCGAAAGACATCCCCGTCGAAGCGCGGCATGCGCCGTAGCCACGATTCTCTCAGCGTCGAAGCTTTCCAGGAATGCTCGAATTGCGGCGAACTCAAGCGCCCGCACCACATGTGTGGCCCGTGCGGCCATTATAACGGCCGTGAAGTGATTGCCGTCGGCGCGTAAAGCCGGCCGGCCGACGAAAGGACCGCATTGGTGGCAACGACCCCGCGTATCGCAATCGATGCGATGGGCGGCGACGTTGGTGTGCGCGTCATGGTGGCAGGGGCGGCGCTCGCGCTCGCCCGTCACCCGCAGCTAACCTATTTGTTCGTTGGTGATTCGGCGCGCATCGAACGCGGGCTCGAAGAGCATCCCGAACTGCGGCTGGTCAGCGAAATCGTCCATACCGATCAGGTCGTGCTCGGCGATGACAAGCCGGGCCAGGCCCTGCGCAAGGCGCGCGGTTCGTCGATGGGTCTTGCCATCGACGCCGTCAAACAGGGGCGGGCAGGGGCCGCCTTGTCGTCGGGCAATACCGGCGCGCTGATGGCGATGGCCAAGGTCGCGCTACGCACCATGCCCGGCATCGACCGTCCGGCACTGGCGGCGATATTGCCGACGCTCGGCGACAATGACGTCGTCATGCTCGATCTTGGCGCCAACACCGAATGCGACGCCAATAACCTCGTCCAGTTTGCACTGATGGGCGCCGCATATGCCCGCACCGCGCTGGGGCTCGAACGGCCGCGCGTCGCGCTGCTCAATATCGGCACCGAAGAATTGAAGGGTATCGATTCGGTGCGCGACGCCGCTGCCCGGCTGCGCGCCGCCGATGGCATCGGGCTCGAATTCACAGGCTATATCGAGGGCGACAAATTGTCGCGCGGCGATGTCGATGTCGTCGTGCATGATGGCTTTTCGGGCAACATCGCCTTGAAGACGATCGAGGGCACGGCGCGCTTCGTCACCGATCTGTTGCGCCGCGCCTTCACCAGTTCGATCCGATCGAAAATCGGTTTCCTGATTTCCAAGCCCGCGACCGAATTGCTGCGCCACCATCTCGATCCAAACAATCATAATGGGGCGGTGTTTCTTGGCCTCAACGGTGTCGTCCTCAAAAGCCACGGCAGCGCCAATGACAAAGGCGTCGCCAACGCTATCCATGTCTGCGCCGAATTGCTCGACAAGGATATCGTCGGCCAGGTCCAGGCCGATCTCGCCGGCCTGAACGCGGCCCAGCCCGCTCCGGTCGCGCCCGCTCCGGCCCTGGACGAACCGGCCGCCGGATGACCGCCGCAAAACCCGTCGCGCGCAACGTGATTGCCGGCACCGGCAGCGCGCTGCCGGTGCGCTGCGTGACCAACGCCGAACTCGCGGCAAAGGTCGACACCACCGATCAATGGATCGTCGAACGCACCGGCATCCGTCAGCGGCATATCGCCGGTCAGGGTGAAACCACCGCGACACTCGCTGCCGAGGCCGCCCGCGCCGCCATCGCCGCTGCCGGCCTCATGGCCAGCGACATCGGCCTCATCGTGCTGGCGACGACCACGCCAGACAACACTTTCCCCGCCACCGCCACAAAGGTCCAGGCACTGCTCGGCATCGCCGATTGCGACGCTTTCGATGTCGCGGCTGTCTGTTCGGGCTTTCTTTATGCGATCAACGTTGCCGATGCGATGATGGCCGGCGGCACCGCGCGTCACGCGCTGGTCATCGGTGCCGAAACCATGAGCCGCCTGCTCGACTGGGAAGACCGCGCCACCTGCGTCCTGTTCGGCGATGGCGCGGGCGCTGTCGTGCTCAGCCGCGTCGACGATGCCGGGCCCCGCGGCGTGCTCGCCACCCGGCTCCATGCGGATGGCCGCTACGGCCCGATGCTTTATGTCGACGGCGGTCCGTCGACGACCCAGACGGTCGGTCATCTGCGGATGCAGGGACGCGAAGTTTTCCGCCATGCGGTCACCAATCTCGCTGCCGTGCTCGGCGAAGTTCTGGCTGCTGCCGACCTTGGTCCGGCGGATGTCGACTGGGTCGTCCCGCATCAGGCGAACGCCCGGATCATCGATGCGACCGCCAGGAAACTCGGCCTGTCGCCCGACGCCATCGTCGTGACGGTTGACCGGCACGCCAACACCTCTGCGGCTTCGGTCCCGCTGGCGCTCGATTGTGCGGTGCGCGACGGGCGGATCAGGCCCGGCCAGCTCGTCG
Organism: Sphingomonas sp.; assembly: GCA_031397785.1. Lineage (GTDB taxonomy): Bacteria > Pseudomonadota > Alphaproteobacteria > Sphingomonadales > Sphingomonadaceae > Sphingopyxis. The sequence continues at coordinate 4,613 of JANNMK010000340.1, forward strand.
TGCTGGAAGCGATGGGCGGCGGCTTTACCTGGGGTGCCAGCGCGATTCGCATGTAGTTGCGATGCCCATATCTTGGCGGCGCATCATCTTGGCTTGCACCCACACCTTCGTCTGTCTAGTCTTATTGCTATAAAAACAGGACAGGGGGGTCGCTATTCTCATGGCTTTGCCAACATTGACACGCTCTGAACTTGCCGAAGCGATCAATCGCACGGTCGGGCTGTCCCGCGCCGAATCCGCGCATATGGTCGAATCGATCCTCGATGCGATTGCCGATGCGCTGGGCCGGGGGGATGAGGTCAAGCTGACCGGCTTTGGCACCTTCACCCTGCGTGACAAACGCCAGCGGATCGGCCGCAACCCCAAAACCGGCGTAGAGGTTGCGATCACCCCGCGCCGCGTGCTTGGCTTTCGCGCCAGTCAGGCGATGCGCGACAGGATCGCCATCCCGCAATGACGCGTCCTGCGCCTGGCAGCGACCGGCCCGAAAAGGCGCCAGACGCATTGCGCACGATCGGTGAGCTCAGCGCGGAAACCGGTATCGCCACGCATATCTTGCGCTATTGGGAACGCACCGTGCCTGCACTCAGACCGCTGCGGCGCTCTGGCGGACGGCGCTATTATCGGACCGAGGATGTAGCGTTGGTCCGCCGCCTCCATCACCTCGTCACCGTCGACGGCTATACATTGGAAGGCGCGGCGCGATCCTTGCGTGCTCGCGGCGCACCTGCGGTCGCGCCATCGGCCGAACCACTGGCGCCCGCTGCCCGTTTTCCCGACGGCGCAATATCGCTGGCCCGTCTGCGCGCCCTGCGCGACCGTCTGCAAAGCGCGCTGGACGGCTAGTCCCGGCACGACCGTCTGTCTGCGTTTCGGGAATAGGCGCGCTGCTCCCTAATCCTCATCCGGCCCCAGTGTCGCATCGAGATCGCGTGGCCGCGTAAACTGCGTCAGCTTGCCACACCTGGCATCGATCGCCCGCCAGTCATCGATTGCCAGCTCGATTGTCGCCAGCGCCGCGGTCGGAAATTTGATTTCGGCTTCGTCGCGCAACGGCGATGATCCGTCGTCCGGCACCAGATCCAGAATCAGATCCTCCATCCCCGGATTATGCCCCGACATCAGGACATGGTTCGCTCCATCCGGCAGGTCGCGCAGGCTGTCGATCAATGTCGCCGATGACGCCAGATAGATGCGCCGGTCCCAATGCGGCTCGATGGCATCGAGCCCGGCGGCCGGCTGAAACAGGTCGAGCGTTTCGGTGACCCGGACCGCAGGCGATGCCAGCACGAAATCGATGTCCAGGCCGTGATCGCGCGCATAATCGCCGATCGCCGTCGCCGCGCGCCGCCCGCGCGCATTCAGCGGCCGGTCGAAATCCCTCGCCACCGGGTCGTCCCAGCCCGATTTCGCATGCCGCAACAATGTCAGCCGCTTCATTGCCTGCTCTCCCCGGGTGCCTTGACTGCGCCGGTGGTGCCCGAAAGCGGTGACCGGGAAAAGGCCGCATCCGGCTTGCCCGCCGCACCGACCCGCATGATCGCCTCGTCCAGCGTCACCCGCCGCACTGGCGTTGCTTGCGGAAACGCACTCAGCAATCGTGTCGGCACCGCGCTCGACAACAGCACGAACTGGCCATGGTCGCCGCTGCGCCGGATCAATCGTCCGAATACCTGCGCCAGCCGGGTGCGCACCAGCTCGTCGTCGTAAACAGATCCGCCGCCCGCCATCCGCCGCGCCGCATGCAGCACCGACGGTTTGACCCATGGCACCCCCTCCATCACCACCAGCCGCAACGATTCGCCCGGCACATCCACCCCGTCGCGCAGCGCGTCGGTGCCGAGCAGCGAGGACCGCGGATCGTCACGGAAAATGTCGACCAGCGTGCCGGTATCGATGGGGTCGACATGCTGCGCATGGATCGGCAGCCCGCTGCGCGCCAGATGATCGGCGATGCGAGCATGCACCGCGCGCAGACGCCGGATCGCAGTGAACAATCCCAGCGTGCCGCCACCCGCCGCCGCAATCAGCCGCGCATAGGCATTGGCCAGCGCGCTGATATCGCCGCGCTTTATATCGGTGACGATCAGCACTTCGCTGGCATTGGCATAATCGAACGGGCTTTCGGCCAGAAAATGCCCGGGCTGTGCCGCCAGATGCAGCGCGCCGCTGCGCCGGTCGGCGCGCTCCCAATCGCCCAGCGCCAGCGTGGCCGATGTCACCAGCACACCATGCGCCGGTGCCAGCACGGTTTCCACGAGCGGCTTGGTCGGGTCGAGCCAGCGGCGGTGGAGCCCGATATCGATCTCGCGGGCATCGATGCGCTCAACGCTCAGCCAGTCGACGAATGCCGGGTCGGCCGGCCCGCCAACCCGCGCCACCATGCCCAGCCAGGCGCGCACCGTGTCGCGCCGCCAGCCCAGACTGGCCAGCGCACCGTCGATCCGCGCCCGCGCCTGCCCGTCGAGCCAGTCGGGTGGCTCGTCGAGGATCGCCTCCATCCGCTGCCCCAGCAATGTCAGCGGGCGCAACAGCGCATCGAGCGCCGCCGCCGCATCGCCCGCCGCTGCCACCAGCGCCCCGTCGGGATCGGCCAGTTCGGCCTCCAACCCATATCCTGCATCGCCTTCGCGCCGGTCGGCCTCGGCATCACGGGCATAAACCATCGCGCGCACCGCGGCGAGCAGCGCCTCGATTGGGCCGTCCGGCCGCGCCTCGCCGATGCGACCCAGCCAGCCGTCGCCGGGCAGCAGCAGCGCGGCCATGCGCGCCGCCTCGATCGCCTCGCCGCCCGCTTCGTCATAGCTTGCCACATCGGCCAGCCGGGCCGCCAGCCCGCGCCGCCGACCCCCCGAACGACTGCTGCTTTTGCCTTCGGGGCCGATCACCCAGCGCCTCAGTTCGATCGCTTCCTGGCCGGACAGAGCGGCAGCGAAAATCGAATCCGCCGCATCGAATAGATGATGGCCTTCATCGAAAATCAGTCGCGTCGGCGGGCTTTCGCCTTCACGACCGCGTGCGGCATTGACCATCACCAGCGCATGATTGGCGATGACGATATCGGCGTCGCGGCTGGCACGCGCCGATCGTTCGATGAAACAGCGCCGCCAGTGCGGGCAGCCTGCATATACACATTCGCCGCGCCGGTCGGTCAGCGCGGTTGCACCGGCTCGCCTGAACAGCGTCGGCAGCCAGCCGGGCAGGTCGCCGCCGACCATGTCGCCGTCGCGGGTATAGGCGGCCCATCGCGCCGCAAGCCGCGCAAATATCGCCGCTCGCCCGGCAAAACCGCCCTGCAGTGCGTCCTCCAGATTGAGCAGGCAAAGGTAATTTTCGCGCCCCTTGCGCACCACCACCTTGGCGCGGTGCGTCGCTTCATCGGGGTAGAGCCGCCGGGTTTCGCGCGCCAGTTGCCGCTGGAGGTTTTTGGTAAAGGTCGAGATATGGACGGTCCCGCCCGACGCTGCGCTCCATTCGGCGGCAGGCGCGAGGTAGGCGAGCGTCTTGCCGATGCCGGTGCCCGCTTCGGCGAGCAGCATCGTCGGCCCGCCGCGTTTCTGTCGCGGGGCAAAGATTGCGGTCACCGCCTCGGCCATCGCCCGCTGTCCCACCCGCTGCTCCGCACCATGCCCGGTCAGCTCGGCCAGCCGCAACGCCGCTGCCTCGGGCGGCACCGTGACAGGGCGGGGTTGCGGGCGCGGGTTGCTGTCTTCCCATTCGGGCAATCGCGCAAACAGGCTGGGCTCGTTCCTCGACGGCACCACCAGCCGGGCGATGACCAGCGGCGCCCATTGCCAGTGCGCTCGTGCCAGTCCCTGGGCCGCGTCCCATGCGCCCTCGCGTTCGGACCATGTCCGGTCCTCGCATGTTGCCAGCAGCTTGCCTGCGCATGCCAGCAGCAACCGTGGCACATCGGCGTCCGCCGCCTCGCTTCCGCTCACACCCAATGCCGCCGCCAGCCCCTTGGGCGTCGGCACTGCAAATCGCGCCGGATGGACAAAGGCGAACAGTTCAAGCAGATCGAGCCCCGACAGATCGGGATAGCCCAGTCGCTGGCCGACGATCGGCGCACCGAGCAGCAGCACCGGCGTATCGGCGGCGATCCGCACCGCCTCGCTGCGGCCGATGCTGCGTGTCTCGCCGGTCGGTGCGGCGAGCCAGATGCCGGCATGACTGGCGTGCAGCGCCGGGACGGGGAGGGACTTGCTCATGGCCGCTTGTGCCTACCCAAAGTCGCACGGCAATACAAAGAACAAAGCATCAACATTTATTGCACTGCCGTTTCCAGTGCGCCGCAGCACGGGTTTTGATCCCGCTCACCGCGTTTCCCCCACCGTTCTTGCCATTTTTAAGGCCTTTTCGGCATTTTGTTGAATGCGCCGGGCAAATACGCACGGCGATTTTGACAGGAGCGGATTTGCTCGCAGGCACCTTGCTGATTCCCGGCATGGTGCGGCGCAGCAGGCAGCCGGATACCGCCGACGTCCTGGCCTGACTTTTTCTTGCGTCGCTTGCGGTCAACCCGCATGGGGTTCAGGCCATGACCATCGACCCCACCGCTCTGTCCCAAGCCGCTCATCGTTCCAAGGCGTGGCCGTTCGAAGAAGCACGCCGGATCGTCAAACGCTGGCCGGACGGCAAACCGCCAGAACTCGGCCCGGTGCTGTTCGAAACCGGCTATGGCCCGTCGGGCCTGCCGCACATCGGCACCTTTCAGGAAGTGCTGCGGACAACCATGGTCCGCTGCGCCTATGAATTGCTCGTCCCCGGCGCCACCACCCGGCTGGTCGCGTTCAGCGACGACATGGACGGCATGCGCAAGATTCCGGACAATGTCCCGAACCCTGAGATGCTGCGCGAGCATCTCGGCAAGCCATTGACCGTGGTGCCCAATCCGTTCGGCAGCGATCACGACAGATTCGCCGCGCATAATAACGCCGCGTTGCGCGCCTTCCTCGACCGCTTCGGCTTCGATTATGAATTCATCAGTTCGACCGAGCGCTATCGCTCGGGTGCCTTCGACGAAGCATTACGTTCGGTGCTGCGCAACTATCAGGCGATCATGGACGTGATGCTGCCGACGCTCCGGGCGGAGCGCGCCGCAACCTATTCACCGGTGCTCCCGATCAGCCGGACCACCGGCAATGTTTTGCAAGTGCCGATCGAGGTGATCGACCCCGATGCAGGCATTGTCGCGTTCGACGACGATGGCGTGCGCACCGAACAGTCGATCTTGAGCGGTGGCTGCAAATTGCAGTGGAAAGTCGATTTCGCCATGCGCTGGGCGGCCCTGGGCGTCGATTACGAAATGTCGGGAAAGGACCATACCGATACGGTCATTCAGTCGGGCAAAATCGCGCAAATCCTCGGCGGACGCCGCCCGGAAGGAATGATCTACGAACTGTTCCTCGACGAAAATGGCGAAAAAATCTCAAAGTCCAAGGGCAACGGCCTGACCATCGACCAGTGGCTGACCTATGGCACGCCCGAAAGCCTCGCTTTCTATATCTACCGCGAACCCAAGTCGGCCAAATCGCTGCACCCCGGCGTCATTCCGCGCGCCATCGACGACTATGAACAATTCCGCGCCGCCTATGCCACGCAGGATGCCGACAAGCGGCTCGGCAATCCGGTGCATCATATCCACGCGGCACATGGGCGGGGCGGCGCAGTCCCTGCCGATGGCCCGCCGGTCGGCTTCGGCCTGCTGCTCAATCTGGCGGGTGTGCTCGGCCCCGCCGCTACCGCCGATCAGGTCTGGGCCTATCTCGGCAATTATGTCAGCGGTGCCAGCGCGGCCACCCACCCCGCGCTTGACGCGCTGATCAGCCATGCGCTCGCCTATAACCGCGATTTCGTCGCTCCGACCCTCCACCGCCGCAAGCCGACGCCGACCGAACGCGCCGCTCTGACCGCACTTGATGCGGCCCTCGCCGACCTAGCCGATGATACCGATGCCGAGGCTATCCAGACCATCGTCTACGCCATCGGCAAGGACGAAGCGCACGGCTTTGCGACCCTGCGCGACTGGTTCCGCGCGCTCTACGAAATCCTGCTCGGCTCGCAACAGGGGCCACGCATGGGCAGCTTCATCGCGCTTTACGGGGTGGCGAACAGCCGCACACTCATCGCGCAAGCCCTCGCCTAAGCCCGCACCACCGCGCGCATCACGCTGGCATAGCCCTCGGCCAGCGTCATCCGCGGCCCATAACCCCGGTCGATCAACAGCGCATGGGCGCGTCCCAGCCGGTAACAGGGCACGCCCATGAACAGATGATGTTCGGCGTGAAAATTCACCCAATAAGGCGCGATCAGCGCGCGCTCGATCGGGCTGGCCCGAGTCGTGCGCGCATGGCTGAACGGATCGCCCGGCCCCGTCGCCGTGCACGCATGTTCGGCGATATTGCGGATGCGCAGCGCCAGCTGGAAACTGGTCGCCAGCGCCAATGTCCACAGGAAAAACGGCGTCCAGCCATAAAGGCTCAATGACAGCGCCAGCACCGCCGCCTGCGCCAGCAAAAAGCGCATCAGCGTCGTCCGCGCCGGTCCGCCCGCCAGCGCGGCACGCACCAGCGCCGCGCGCTGCTTAATGAATGTCTGTCCGGTCAGGTCGCGCACCACCTTGCGGATCAGGCTGGCCCGGCTTGCCGGAAACGGCCTGGACAAGCCAAGGTCGGGGTCTTCTGCCTGCTGGGTAAAGCGGTGATGGGACAGATGATAGGCACGATAGCTTTGCAAATCGCTGCCCACCATCGCCCCGGTCGGCCATTCGCCCAGCCAGTTGTTGGTGCGCCGGTCGGGGTGGAGCAGGCCATGCGCGGCCTCGTGCATCAGGATGGCCAGCCCCAGCTGCCGCCCGCCGATCAGCAGGATCGCCGGAATCCAGGCCATCCAGTGACCGACCCAGATCGCCGCAGCGATGATCAGCATGATGCTGGCCCAGGCATGAACCACCAGCCAGATACCGCGCCAGCGCGACACACGGGTCAGCGACCGCCATTCGTCGCGGGCAAAAATGTCGGTCGGGCGGATCGCGGCAACGGCTGGCATGGCCAATCCCGTCTATACCCGTCTGCCCCTGCTGCAAATCCGCATTTTTTGCGCCGCCGCCGCTTGCCGCCCCCGCCGCCGCTGTGCCATCATCGCGCTGCGGCCAACCCGGGTGGCCAAAGGGCGCGCAGATGAGCATTGAAACCGATCCCTCGGGGGAAAAGCTGCGCTATGCCGCCTTCATCAGCTATTCGCATGCCGATGAACGCGACGCGACCCGGCTTCAGCGCTGGCTCGAATCCTACCGGTTGCCCGGCAATCTGGTCCGCGCCGGGTCGGATGGCTCATCGGGCAAGCGCATCGGCGCCATCTTCCGCGATCGCGCCGATCTCGCCGCCGCGAGCAGCCTGACCGACGCGATCCGCGCGGCGCTCGCCCAATCCGCCGCGTTGATCGTGCTCTGCTCGCCCGAAGCGGCCGCCTCGCCATGGGTCGATGCCGAAATCCGCCTGTTCCGGGAATGTCATCCCGCCGCTCCGGTGCTCGCCGTCGTGGTGCACGGCGAACCACAGGCGGCCATGCCCGCCGCGCTGACCGAAGGCGGGCGCGAACCGCTCGCGGCGGATATGCGCAAGGATGCCGATGGCGTCCGGCTGGCCCGGCTGAAAATCGCCGCGGCGCTGGCGCGCGTGCCGCTCGATGCGCTGATCCAGCGCGATGCCCAGCGCAAGCTGACCCGCGTGATGGCGATCACGGCACTGGGCTCGATCGCGCTGCTAGTCATGGCGGCAATGACTGCCTTTGCCATCAACGCCCGCAACGAAGCGCGTGCCCAGCGGCAGCAGGCCGAAGGGCTCATCGAATATATGCTGACCGATTTGCGGACCAGTCTGCGCGGCGTCGGTCGCATCGACGTGATGAGCGCCGTCAACGACCGGGCGTTCGATTATTATCGCAACGCCGGCGACCTTGCTGAATTGTCGGACGACAGCCTGGAACGCCGCGCCCGGGTGCTGCAGGCGATGGCATCCGATGAAATCCGCCGCGACAACAAGGCCGAAGCCCAGGCGCTGGCCCAGGCCGCCTATCGCAGCACTGCGCTGTTGCTCGAACGCTCGCCGCGCAACCCGGACCGCATCTTTGCGCACGCCCAAAGCGAATATGAAGTGGGGTCGCTGGCATGGGCCAATGACAATCCGCAGCTTTATCGTCGCGGCATGGAAAATTACGCCGTCCTTGCCGCGCGATTGGCGACGATCGACCCTGATCGCGTGCGCGCCCAGCGGGAGGTCGGCTATGCGCAGGGTAATTTGTGCTACATCTGGCTGACGTTCGACACCCCCTCGGCCGCCGGGGGAGAGGCGCATTGCGCGGCCTCGCTCGCGGCGCAACGCAGGGTGCTGGCGCTGCGCCCGACCGACCGGCAGGCAATGGTCGATGTGACCAACCGGCTCAGCTGGTATGGCAAGCATCAACAGAAAATCGGCGATCTCGATGCGGCCATCGCATCATGGAGCGAAGCGGTCGCACTGGCCCAGCGCATCGTCACGCTCGATCCGATCAACCGGGATTCGCAGGATCTGCTCGCTGCGGTGCTGTTTGCACGCGGTCAGGGCTTTGTTGCGGCGGGCAATGACCGGGCGGCGATGGCGGACGCGCGCGCCGCATCGGACATCGTCGGCAGGCTGCGTGAAATCGATCCGTCGAACGGCCGGTGGCTGCGCTTGAGCGAGGAAATCGACGGCTTGGTGGATCGCGCCGACGGCGGCTAGAAAAAATGGTCGATGGTGGACCGGGCGACAAAGGGGTGGAAAAATGACTGTCAACACAACGGCGCTGGACAAGAAATGGACCGGCGATCTGCCGAAAAAGGCGATGATACTGGTCATCGGCGAAACCGCGGGCAGGGCGCTCAACGTCCGCTATACAGCGGCAGCGACTTTCGATGGTGCTATCGACATCGAAAAACTGCTCGCGAAAAAACCGACCAGCAAATCGGTCTACCACAAACATTCCAACACCAATCCGGTGCCCACCGCCCTCAGCCTGCGGATCGAGGAGGATATGTATATCGGCTTCATCCTCAGCAAATCGATGGATACCGCTTTTGCCGATATGCCGTTCTCCGGCGGGTCCGCCGATGCGGCGAATTATTATATGCAGCCCACCAAAATCAAACCGACCAAAGCCTATATGCTGGTGCGCGGCTCTGCATTTCCGCGGCCCGATTGCTGTATCCCGTTCAATATCCATCTCGTTGCTTCGGGGGATTTCGGCGACGGCATCGCTTATTCGACGCCGATCATTCTCGATCCCGACGGGCGCTTTCCTGACGGCGGCGGAACGCCTGGATAGGCAATTCAATCGACCTGGGGTAAAGCGCAGCCGTCGCGATGAACGAACCGAACACTCTGTCCACCATACGCCGCCTTGCCCGGGGCGGGGCCGCCCGACGCGCGTGGGAAGCTTTCTGCGAAGCCGGGCTCGATGCACGCAGCGACAATCCCGGGCTGCTGACGCTCAAGGGGCGACTGGTCAAGGATCTGGCGATGCGCGCCAGCGGGGACGAACGCACGCTGCTCCTGCGCCGCGCGGCAGAAGCGTATAGCGGCGCATCGGCGTTCAGCGATGACAGCTATCCGCGGATCAACGCGGCAACGCTCGTCTATCTGCGCGGCGACCGCGAAACGGCAGCCGCGCTGGCCAGCGATCTTCTTGATCTGCTCGACATGGGGCGGCATGGCGCGGAAACACCCTATTGGCTTGCGGCAACCCGGGCAGAGGCGCTGCTGCTGATCGGTCGGGTCGCCGAAGCGCGCGATGTCCTGTCAGCCGGTATCGCGCTCGCGCCCGACGCCCGCGAAGATCGCGCCGCGACCCTGCGCCAGTTCCGCCATATCCTCGCCGAAAGCGAAAGCGACGATGGCTGGCTGGCGCAATTCGCCTTGCCGCCGGTCATGCATTTTCGCGGGCCGATGGCGATCGTCAGCGGTGCCGCCGAAGCCGCGATCAGCCAGGCTGTCCGGGAAATTGCGCCTGCGCTGGCGTTCGGCGCGCTCGCTGCCGGGACCGATATCGTCGCTGCAGAAACCGCGCTGGCGTTGGGCGCGGAAATTCACGTCGTCCTGCCCAGCGACATCGACAGTTTCCGGGCCGGCTCGGTGGTGCCGCTCGGCGACGGCTGGGATGCCCGTTTCGACAATCTGCTCGATGCAGCGCACAGCCTCGAAACACTCCATGAAGCAGGCGGATTGACCATGGCTGCGGTGCGCCTCGCCGACGATATGGCGATGGGGCTTGCGGTGTGTGAGGCGATGGCCAGCGACAGCAAACCGGTGATGTTGCGCGCCCGCCGGGCCGGCGGCACCGACGCGCCGCTGCTCGGCGCCCCGCATCGTCTGGTTACCGTCGATCTCGATACCCGCAGCGATGCCTCGGCACAGGCGCTGGCCGGGCCAGCGGAGCCGGTTTTTGCGCTGGTTTCGCACGATGACACGCCGCTGCGCCTCGTCGCGGTCGACGATGCACAAAGCCTGCCGACGCACTGGCGGCCGGGCGACGTGATCGACGCCTATGTTCCCGACGGCATCGACGATGTCGATCCGCCCCGGCTGGCGGGCCTGTCGATGGTCGCCGCCGACGATCGCGTCTTGCTGTCGCGTCCGGCAGCGATGATCGCCATCGCTCAATGCGCAGGCTTCCGCCCGGTCATGGCGGGCAGCATCAACGGACCGGCAGGCGTCATGGACGTCTATGAAATAGCCCCGGACTGACAGCGCGCGGCGGTCCGGCTGCTGCTGCCTCATCGGCCTGGAATTCCGCTCGGCAGGCAAAGGCCGCTGTCCTACATCATCCGGTCCTGATATGTTCTCATCGCCATGCGAGCCATATCCCTCTCGACGTCGGGCAATTGCCATGGTGCGCGCTACGCGCGCCGCCTATCGCGCCTGCCGCATCATGCGCCTGCCCTATCATCTCCTAAAGCGACAAAGGAGACATTCTGCAGGCCCGCATGCGTATACTTTGTCGCTTTAGCGGGTGCGCATCCCTCCGCCCGCCCGGCCCCACAGCCTGGAATATCAGACGATCATCTCTTCGAGCATCCGCGGCGACTGGATGACCAGCCGCAGCTCGTCGCGCTTGATGATGCCGCGGCGTTCGAGCGCCGACAACGTCCGCGACGTCGTTTCGCGCGTCGTCTGAACGCTGACTGCCAGCGCGGAGACGATAGGCACGGGTTCGATGATATAGGATGGACCGGCAAGTTCCAGCAGCCGCGAATAGATGCGCCCCGGCGCCGTCAGGCTGATCCGCGCGGCCAGCCGCTGCATCATCTGCCCGGCCTGACGCGCATAGGTTTTGGCCAGAGCCAGCGCAAAGCCCGGG
>JANNMK010000019.1:0-3481 GCA_031397785.1 Sphingomonas sp.
AGTCCCTTCGCCCGCACCAGCTTCGCTCCTTGTGGGCGAAGGGACGCCAACTGGATTCACGAGAAACGAAAGCGCGACCCGCACATGCAGACTGTCGAGACGTTGAACGAGGGCCTGAAGCGCGCCTACACGCTGACCATCACCGCGAAAGATATCGACGCGCGGATCGATGCCGAGCTGAAGGCGATCGCGCCGACGGTTCGCATGGCCGGTTTCCGCCCCGGCAAGGTGCCCGCCAATCTCGTCCGCAAGATGCACGGGCCCGCGCTGCAGCAGGAAGCGCTGCAAAAGAGCGTGCAGGAAGGCGTCGACACGCTGATGCGCAAGGAAAAGCTGCGCCCGGCGATGCAGCCAGAAGTCGCGCTGGGCGAAGGCTATGCGCATGGCAAGGACGCCGAAGTCAGTGTCGCGCTGGAGGTTTTGCCCGAATTCACGCTGCCCGCGCTCGACAATCTCAAGCTCGAACGTCTGACAGTTGCGCCTGATGAGGCCGCAGTCGACGAGCAAATCGAGCGGTTGCTAGGCCAGTCGAAGCAGTTCACCGATGCCAAGCCCGCGCACAAGGCAGCAACCGGCGACCAGCTGATCATCGATTTCGCCGGCAGTGTCGATGGCGTGCCGTTCGATGGTGGAACCGGCACCGATATGGCGGTCGAAATAGGTTCGGGCATGCTGATTCCCGGCTTTGAAACCGGACTGATCGGCGCCAAGACCGGCGATGAGCGGGTCATCGATGTGACATTTCCGGAGGATTATCCGGCAGAGAAGCTGAAGGGCAAGGCGGCGCAATTTGCGATCACCGTCAAGCAGGTCAAGATCGCCGCTGAGGCCAAGGCCGACGATGATTTCGCCAAACAGCTGGGCCTGCAGAGCCTCGATCAGCTGCGCGAAATCCTGAAGACCCAGGTCGAACAGGAAATGAACGGGCTGACCCGCACCCCTATGAAGCGCAAGCTGCTCGACCAGCTTGCCGCCAGCCACGATTTTCCCGTCCCGCCGACGATGGTCGAGGCGGAATTCGACCAGATCTGGAAGCAGCTCGAACAGGAAGCGGCCAATGAGGATGATCCTGAAGGCGCGCGGGCCGAAATCGAGCGTGATCGCGAAGATTATCATGGCATTGCCGAACGCCGCGTCCGCCTCGGCCTGTTGCTGTCCGAAATCGGTCAGGCCAATGGCGTGACGGTCAACCAAGCCGAGATGAACCGGCTGATCGCCCAGGCAGCGCAACAGTATAAGCCGGAGGAACGGCAGCGTTTTGCCGAATATATTCAAAACGAGCCGCTAGCCGCCGCACAGCTGCGTGCGCCGTTGTTCGAGGACAAGGTGGTCGATTTCCTGTTCGACAAGGCGGAAATCACCGAACGCACGGCAACCCGTGCCGAGCTGGAAGCGGCGATCGAAGCCGAGGACGACGATACCGGTCATGTGCACGGCCCTGGCTGTGGGCATGACCACGCCGAGGACGGAGCCAAACCGGCGGCGAAAAAAGCCGCGGCAAAGCCTGCCAAGGCCAAGCCCGCCAAGGCCAAGCCTGCCGAAGAAAGCGCCGCCGAGAATGCCCCGGCGAAGAAGGCCAAGGCCGATAATGCTATCGCTGCCGAAGCGGTGCCGGCCAAGCCTAAAAAGTCGGCAGCCAAAAAACCCGCCAAAGCCACCTGATCATGCGGCAATGCCCCGGCCATAGCGCCCGGGGCGGCTGGCACCGCTGGTGCGATCCGGTCGATGGGTTGGGATCCGGCCATCGGGCCGGATAAGTCTGTGATATCGGCAAAACGGTAAACGCCCTTGAACCCTTTGCGCCGCCGCCCGATGTAGGGCGTGTCATCTGATAAGGACCGCAATTTCCATGTTCGACCAATTGGGCCACGACCCCTACCGCACCATTACCGACGCGCTCGTGCCGATCGTTATCGAACAGTCGAGCCGTGGTGAGCGCAGTTTCGACATCTTCTCGCGGTTGCTGCGCGAACGGATCGTGTTCGTGACCGGAGAGGTCGAGGACAATATGGCCTCGCTGATCACCGCGCAGCTGCTGTTCCTTGAATCGGAAAATCCGACCAAGGACATCTTCATGTACATCAATTCGCCCGGCGGCGTGGTCACGGCCGGCATGGCGATTCACGACACGATGCAATATATCCGTCCGCGGGTCGGGACCGTGTGCGTCGGCCAGGCCGCATCGATGGGCAGTTTTTTGCTCGCGGCAGGTGAACCTGGAATGCGGGTCGCTTTGTCGAATGCGCGGATCATGGTCCACCAGCCGTCGGGCGGGGCGCGCGGCATGGCATCCGATATCGAGATACAGGCCAAGGAAATCCTGCGTATCCGCAAGCGCCTGAATGACCTTTACTGCAAATACACCGGCAAGCCGCTCGAAGAGATCGAAAAGGCTATGGACCGCGACACGTTCCTCGAGGCAGATGAAGCCAAGGCGTTCGGTCTGGTCGATCAGGTGTTCGACAAGCGCCCGGCGGCGAGCGAAACAGCCAGCAAGTGATGGGCCTGCGGGCACGGGGCAGAGCAATCATCTGTCCCTTGATACCGCATCTGTTCACCAAATAGTCTTATTGTAATATCTCCGCCTCTGCTTAGGATGTGCGGACCACCGGCTTTGCATAGCCTCGCGGACGAAAGATTTATGACGAAACTGACCGGCTCCGATCCCAAGAGCACGCTTTATTGCAGCTTTTGCGGCAAGTCCCAGCATGAGGTGCGCAAGCTGATTGCCGGGCCGACCGTGTTCATCTGCGATGAATGCGTCGAGCTGTGTAACGACATCATCCGCGAAGAAGCCAAGGGTGCCGGTGTTGCCAAGAAAGGCGGCGGCGTGCCATCCCCGCGCGAAATCTGCGATGTGCTCGACGATTATGTCATCGGGCAATTTGCGGCAAAGCGCGTGTTGTCGGTTGCGGTGCATAATCATTACAAGCGGCTCAACCATTCGGGCAAGGGCGACGAGGTCGAGCTGGCCAAGTCGAATATCCTGCTCGTCGGCCCAACCGGTTGCGGCAAGACATTGCTCGCGCAGACGCTGGCGCGCACCTTCGACGTTCCGTTCACCATGGCCGATGCAACGACGCTGACCGAGGCCGGTTATGTCGGGGAGGATGTCGAGAATATCATCCTCAAGCTGCTGCAGTCCGCCGACTATAATGTCGAAAAGGCGCAACGCGGCATCGTCTACATCGACGAGATCGACAAGATCAGCCGCAAGGCCGAAAACCCGTCGATTACGCGCGATGTGTCGGGCGAAGGCGTGCAGCAGGCGCTGCTCAAGATGATGGAAGGCACCATTGCCAGCGTTCCGCCGCAAGGCGGGCGCAAGCATCCTCAGCAGGAGTTTCTGCAGGTCGACACGACCAATATCCTGTTCATCTGCGGCGGGGCCTTTGCCGGTCTTGAAAAGATCATCGGTGATCGGTTGCAGGGTAAATCCATCGGTTTCGGTGCGCATGTCGCGGGGCCGGACGAGCGCCGC
>JANNMK010000302.1:0-9111 GCA_031397785.1 Sphingomonas sp.
CGAGTTCAACGGCAAGCGATTGAGCCGGAAATTTTGAATAAATCGCCGCTGCAAAAGCGGCGATTTATTTACCTTGCTCCATGCTTGACCGGCTGCGGCTGCTCGAAACCTTGCTCGCGCCCGTGGAAACCGATGACGAGGACGCCGCGCTCGCCGAGCGCCTGCTCGAACACAAGACCCCGGCGGAAATCGCCGCGGCGCTGGTCCATGCCCACCGCGCCGCGCTGCCCGCGCCCGAAGACCTGATTTCAGCCTCGAACACCCCGGGTGAACGCGCGCCGCGCGCCGACCAAGGCCCGCGCCCCGGTTTCGAGGACACCGTCTGGTTCCGCATGGATGTCGGGCGCCGCCAGAACGCCGATCCGCGCTGGATGCTGCCGCTCATTTGCCGCCGCGGCCATGTCACCAAGGGAGAGATTGGCGCGATCCGCATCGGCATCCACGAAAGCTTCGTCGAAATCCCGCGCGCCATCGCCGATCGCTTCGCCGAATCGCTGAAACGCACCGAACGGCCCGATGCCGAGGATGAAAGCGGCATCGCCATTGCGCCCGCCCCCGACGGCCCGCAAACCGGCAACGACCGCGGCCCCCGCCGGGACGCCCCGCGCAACGACGGGCCACGCCACGACGCCCCCCGCCATGACAGCGCCCGTGTCGACGGCCCCCGCGGCCCCGCCCCGCGCCGTCAGCTTGGCGCGCGCAGCGATGGCGCAGGGCACGACGGCCCCCGCCCGCCTCGCGGTCCCGGCGGCCCGCGCGGCTCCGGCGCGGGACGCCCCGGTGCCAAGCGCACCCCCGGCAACTTCCCGCCCCAGGCCGGCCGCCCGTTCAAGGGCAAGCCACCCAAGCGGTGATCAGATCAGGATGAGTGCAAAAGCATGATGGCCGTTCGTCATTGCGAACGCAGCGAAGCAATCCAGTGTCGCGCAAAGCCGCGCTCTATCGCTTCGCTGCGCTCGCAATGACGGGTGCTTTTGCAGCCTGAAATCGGGTTGGTCATGCCCAAATCCCCGGTGACCCCCCGCATCCTGGTCGACGGCGATGCCTGCCCGGTCAAGGACGAGGTGTACAAGGTCGCCTGGCGGCATGCGGTGCCGGTGGTCATCGTCGCCAACAGCCATCTGCGCATCCCCGATCATCCGTTGATCAGCCGGATCACCGTCAATGACAGCTTCGATGCCACCGATGACTGGATCGCCGATCACATCGGTTCGGCAACGCTCATCGTCACCAGCGACATCCTGCTCGCCGATCGCTGTCTCAAGGCCGGCGCGAGCGTCCTCGCGCCAACCGGGCGACCGTTCACCGCCTCGGGCATCGGCACCGCGGTCGCGACCCGCGCGATCATGGCTGATCTGCGCGCCGGCGCAGTCGGCACCCCGATCGGTGGCCCACCCCCCTTTACCAAAACCGACCGCTCGCGCTTCCTCTCGGAACTCGACACCTTGGTGGTCCGCCTTAAGCGGGCGGTAAAAGGCTGACCGTTCCCCTGCGAAGGCAGGGGCCCAGCACCGGCTGGAGCCTGATCACTTGGCTGCTGTTCCATATGCACAGTCAGATGCTGGATTACTCCCCACTCAGCGAGCCATTGGCGCATTGACGAACCCGCCGCCTTGCCCAACACTCGCCCGCAATGGTCGCCGACTCCGATTTCCAGAGCCGTCTCACCGCCGTGCTGGGCCGTCTCGGCCCCGGCGCGCTGACCCGCCTCGAACGCCTGTCGGGCGGCGCGAACATGGAAAGCTGGTCGCTCGACTGGCTGACCGACACGGGGGAAGAGCACGGCTACATCCTGCGCCGCGCACCGTCCGCGCAATGGATGGCCGCCCGCCCGTTCGGCCTCGACAGCGAAGCCGCGCTGATCCGTGCCGCCCGCGCCCACGCCGTCCTCGCACCCACCGTCGTCGCCGAATTCCGCCCCGCCGACGGCCTCGGCCCCGGCTATCTCATGGTCCGCGTCGAAGCCGAGGTGAGCCCCGCCGCCATCCTCGCCGTACCCGCCGCGACCCTCATTGACGACATCGCCGGCCAGCTTGCGGCGATCCACGCCATCCCGCTTGGCGCAATCCCCGCCCCCATCCCGCGCATGGACACCGCAGCGGCACTCGCCGGTCTCAAGCAGCGCTTCCTCGACTATGGCGGCGACCGCCCGATCCTCGCCGCCGCGATTCTCTGGTGCGAGGATCATCTGCCCAACCCCGCCCCACCGTGCCTCGTCCACGGCGACCTGCGCCTCGGCAATATCATGGCCACCCCCGCCGGCCTCGCCGCTATCCTCGATTGGGAATTGGCGCACATCGGCGACGCGCACGAAGATCTGGCCTATGGCTGCATGACGGTCTGGCGCTTCGGCGCGGTCGACCGCCCGGCGTTCGGGCTCGCCGACCTCGATCGCTACTTCGCCGCTTACGAAGCCGCCGGCGGCCAGCCCGTCGACCCCGCCCGCTTCCGCTTCTGGCTGATCTATCGCACCCTGTGGTGGGCGCTCGGCTGTCTGCAGATGGGCAGCATCTGGCGCAGCGGCACCGACCCCAGCCTCGAACGCACGGTCATCGCCCGGCGCACCAGCGAACAGGAACTCGACCTGCTGCTGCTGCTCGAACAGGATTTGCCGCTCGAAACCCGCCGCTCGGCAACGCCCGTTCAGCCTAGCAAATCCCTACCACCACCGCCCGCCGGCGAACCGACCGCCAGCGAAATCCTTATGGCCCTCACCGACTGGCTCAGCTCTGCGATCAAGCCCGCCGCGCAGGGCCGTGACCGCTTCCTCGCCGCCGTCGCGATCAACGCGCTGGGTATCGTCCGCCGGGAACTCGACACCCCGGTCGCCTTCACCGACCGCCAGCTGTCGGATGCGCTGCTCGGCGGCACCACCACGCTGGCGACCCCCGGCGTCCTCCCGCGCCTGCGCGCCACGGCCCTCGCCAAACTCGCCAACGACATGCCCAAATACCCCGCGCCCGCGCCGGCGCGGTCCTTGTGGTCGAACGGAGAATAGCTATGGACTTCAATCTGCCCGACGACCTCGTCGCCTATCTCGCCGAACTCGATCGCTTCATCGAAACGACCATCAAGCCGATGGAGCAGGCGGACGACTCTATCCGATTCATCGATCACGGCCGCGAACTTGCCCGCACCGACTGGGACAATCAGGGGCTGCCGCGGCACGACTGGGAACAGCTGCTGCGCACCGCCACCCGCGCCGCCGACGCCGCCGGCCACTGGCGCTTCTCCGCCCCGAAAAAATACGGCGGCAAGGACGGCAGCAATCTGTGGATGGCGGTGATCCGCGATCATTTCGCGGCAAAGGGTCTCGGCCTCCACAACGATCTCCAGAACGAGCACAGCATCGTCGGCAATTTCCCGTTCGTCGCCATGTTCGACCAGTGGGGCACCGACGCACAGAAGCAGGAATTCATCCGCGGCGGCTTTGTCGGCGAACGCCGCGTCGCCTTCGGCCTCACCGAACCGCAGCACGGCTCGGACGCCACGCATATGGAAACCCGCGCGGTCCGCGAAACCCGCGACGGCGTCGACGGCTGGCGGATCGACGGCGAAAAAATGTGGATCACCGGCATGCATGTCGCGACCCATTGCGCGACCTTCTGCCGCACCAGCGGCAACGCGGGGGATGCCGGCGGCATCACCTGCCTGCTGGTTCCCAATCCGTCGCCTGGCCTTGTCATCGAAGAATATCTTTGGACCTTCAACATGCCCACCGATCACCCGCGCCTGTCGTTCACCGACGTCTGGGTGCCGGAAAGCGCGATGCTCGGCGTCGAAGGGCGCGGCCTCGCTCTGGCGCAAAGCTTCGTCCACCAGAACCGCATCCGCCAGGCCGCGTCATCGCTCGGCGCGGCGACCTACTGCATCGAGGAAAGCGTCCGCTACGCCCGAACCCGCAAACCCTTCGGAGAGGAATTGGCGCTCAACCAGGGCATCCAGTTTCCGCTCGTCGAACTCGCCACCCAGTGCGAAATGCTGCGCCTGCTGATCACCAGGACCGCGTGGCAGATGGACCGCATGGAGCACAGCGCGATCGAACGCGAACTCAGCGACAAGATATCGATGTGCAACTTTTGGGCGAACCGCTTGGTGTGCGAAGCGGCCGACCGGGCGATGCAGGTCCACGGCGGCATAGGCTATTCCCGCCACAAACCGTTCGAACATATATACCGCCACCACCGCCGCTACCGCATCACCGAAGGCGCAGAAGAGATTCAGATGCGCAAGGTGGGCGCCTATCTGTTCGGCTATCTCGGGCCGCGGCGGGGGATGTTCGGGTGACGGCGCCGAAACTTATCCCTTCAATCCGCGTTCGGCACGGGGCTGGGCTTTTTCGACCTTCGTTCAGCCTGGCTTTCTGAACCGCATCATGAACTGATCCGTTCGCCCACGGATTGCGGGGTCGAAAACGTTGATGGTGTGTGCATCGTCGCTGCGGCGCAGCAGATTGCTCTCCGCCTCGAACACGAACCCGGCGCGTTCCAATATCGTCCGTGCGGCGGCAGGGTCGATGCGGTGCAAGGCATCGGCAACGGTGGTGCCGGTGCCCGATGCCGCGACATGATCGATCACGGTCAGCGTACCGCCGGGTTTCAGCGCCGCGAACAAGGCCGCACTGGCGCGCGCGCCGGTTCCTTCGGGGAAGGGGTTGAGATAGAGGTCGTGGAAATTCTGGACGGTGATGATCGCATCCAATGGCTCGCCAAAGGCTGGTGCAGCAAACCCGCTTTCGACCCCGGTAACATTCTCATACGCCTCATCAACGGTTCGCAAATTGGTTCCATAACTTGCCTGAAAGCGCACGAATTCGCTCGGCTGGAACGCATAGACGCGCCCCGCCGGTCCGACCGCGCCTGACAGCAACCGAGTGAAATAGCCACCGCCCATTACATAGTCGCCAACCGTCTGCCCGGGCCTTATCCCGGCAAAGGCCAGCACCTCAGCGGGCTTGCGCGCCGCATCGCGCTCACGCTCTGCGGCGGGACGCAGCGGATCGGTGAGCGCGGCGGCATAATCGCTCGGGCTGGCCGGCGCTGCGGACGTCTCCATCGCAGCAGGCGCACATCCGGCCAGCAGCAGGCCTATCAGCGCAATGGTTGCGTGGCGCATATCTGTCTCTCCCCTGTGGCCGCTGAGTCGCGCCCCGCTCAGTCTGCAATATAGACCATCTGCACAATAGACCGATCGCGCGCCGCCGCAAACGCCTGCCATTTTCCTAGACAGACATTAAGTGACATACTCGATCGAAAGCAGCAGAATCATCGGCAAAACTTTAGCAAAAAAACGCGCGTCCGGCGAACTTCGAGAAGTTTGGCACTGGCACTGCCGATAGTTTCAGGCAAACTGCCGCACAAAGCCAAGCCGTGTGATAATTGGCCGGTGCGCAGCAGGAGAGAGAGATGAGCGCAATCCACGATTTGGTCATTCGCGGCGGTACCATCGTCGACGGCACTGGCAGCGCATCGTTCGCTGGCGATGTCGCGATCGATGGAGATCGTATCGCCGTCGTCGGCACCGTTAGCGGCTCGGGGCGTGCCGAGATTGATGCAACGGGTTGCATCGTCACCCCCGGCTTTGTCGACATCCACACCCATTATGACGGGCAGGCGACATGGGATGCCGAAATGGCGCCATCGTCCTGGCACGGCGTCACCACTGTCATCATGGGCAATTGCGGCGTCGGCTTCGCGCCCGCCCGCCCTGACAAGCACGACTGGCTGATCGGTCTGATGGAGGGGGTCGAGGATATCCCCGGCACCGCTCTGGCCGAAGGGATGAGCTGGGACTGGGAAACCTTTCCCGAATATCTCGACGCGTTGGAAAAACTCCCGCGAACCGTCGATGTCGGCACGCACGTCCCGCACGGCGCGGTGCGCGCCTATGTGCTGGGCGATCGCGAACGCCCCGGCGCGGTCCCGACCGAACTCGACATCGCCGAAATGTCGCGCATCGTCGAGGAAGGCGTGCGTGCAGGCGCGCTCGGTTTCTCGACCAGCCGCACTGTGCTCCACAAATCGGTCGACGGCGAACTGGTCCCCGGCACCACCGCCACCAAGGAAGAATTGCTCGGCATCGGCCGCGCCATGGGCCGGGTCGGCTATGGCGTGTTCGAAATGGCCAGCGACATGCGCCGTGAATGGGATGAATTCGGCTGGATGGGCCAGCTCAGCCGCGAAACCGGCCTTCCGGTCACCTTTGCCGCGCTGCAAAGCATCGCCAAGGAACTGCCACTCGACGAACAGATCGCCGCGATGCGCGCTGAAAATGCCAGCGGCGCGCATATCGTCGCGCAGATCGCGCTGCGGGGGAACGGCATCGTCATGGCCTGGCAGGGCACGGTCCACCCGTTCCGCTTCAAACCGGCCTGGACCGAGATCGAAACGCTGCCCTGGGACCAGCAGCTCGCCCGCTTGCGGGACCCCGCATTTCGCGCCCGCATGCTGTCGGAAACGGACGTGATGCCGCAGTCGGACGTGCCCGAGCTTCTCTGGGCGATCTCGAACGGCTGGTTCCTCCAGTTCGAAATGGACGACGATTTCAACTACGAACCCACCCCGGCCGAAAGCATCCAGTCGCGCGCCGCGGCGGCCGGGGTCGACGGCAATGCTTATGCCTACGATCTCCTGATGCAGGACGACGGCCGGGGCTTCATCTACTTCCCGATCCTCAACTATGCCGACGGCAATCTCGACTTTCTCGAAGCGCTCCAGGACAGCGACGATACCGTCAACTCGCTGTCGGATGGCGGCGCGCATTGCGGCACCATCTGCGATGCCGCCTCGCCGACCTTCATGCTGCAACACTGGGTGCGCGATCGCGCCGGCAACCGTATCATATTGGAAAAGGCTATCCGCCGCCAATGTCGCGACACCGCCGTGCTCTACGGTCTGCATGATCGCGGCATGCTCCTCCCCGGTCTGCTTGCCGACGTAAATGTGATCGCCCTCGACCGGTTGAAACTCGGCAAGCCTTGGTTGGCCTTTGATCTGCCGGCCGGCGGCAAACGCCTGCTGCAAAAGGCCGAAGGCTATGTCGCGACGATCAAATCGGGTCAGGTGACCTTCCGCGACGGGGTAATGCAGGGGCCGGTCCCTGGCGGAGTTATCCGCGGGCCCCAGCCTGCCGAATTGGCAATGGCTGCGGAATAAGCGCCTGCCGAATTGGCAATGGCTGTATAATAGGGACAAACCCCGCGCATCCGCGCTTGCCAAGTGGGTGCCGCTGCTGTCATCACGCGTAAATGACGGGGCAGTTTCTGGCGCAAATCAACGCCGCAGTGGCAAAATCGGCAGCCGTTCCTGCCGCACCGGCGGTCGAACCCAAGGTGGCAGAGGCTTTGGCCAGATTGCGCGCGGACGGCGGCTATCAGTTCGATTTTCCCGAACCCGTCCCGCCTCCGGAAGTGCCCGACTGGATGAAGGGATTAGGCCGCAGTCTCGCCGATTTTTTCACCTGGCTCGGCGGCGAAGGCAATGGTTTCGTGCAGGCGCTGGCCTATCTGCTTATCACTGCAGCGGTGCTGTTCGTGCTTTATCTCACGGTCCCCGCAGTGCGCGAAACGGTCGATCGCTGGCTGCGCGCCATGCGCCGCCCGGCACAGCATGATGACGATCAGCCTGTTTGGCAGCCCAATGCGCATGTCTCGCGCAACCTGCTGGCAGAAGCCGATGCGCTCGCTGCAAATGGCAGTTACGGAGAGGCTGCGCATCTGCTGCTGGGCCGCAGCATCGAAGATATCGCGAGCCGTCGCCCCGGCCTTGTCAAACCCGCGCTGACCGCCCGCGCTATCGCCGTGGTGCAGGATTTGCCGGCAGCAGCGCGCGATGCCTTTGCACAGATCGCCGGGGCAGTGGAGCGCAGCCGCTGGGCACGGCGCGCAATTGGTGCGGACGATTGGCAGGCGGCGCGTGCCGCCTATGAAGCGTTTGCATTCGGCCCGCACTGGCGATCGGTCAAGGCGTGAGCGGGCAATCGGCGTCTGCCTTCGACCCGCGCATCATTGGCGCGGTGGTCGTTGCCGGGATGGTCGGCTTTGTCGGCTTCTGGCTGCTCAGCGCCTTTTCCCCGGAACTTGGTACCGGTCGCAACGGAGGCGGCCACGCCTTGTCGCGCAGCGCGATCAGTTTTTCGGCGATGGCCGACATTGCGACAGCGTCCGGGCGAGAAGTTACAATAGGCCGGGACAGCACGTCCGATGTATATGATGTCGAGGAAGGAGTGATCGAAGGGTTGCTGGTGTTGACGCCCGAATATGGCACCAGCGCAGAGGATTTTGCAGCCGCGCTGGCGCTCTATGATCATGGGGACGTGCTTGTAGTCCTGCCCAAATGGTTGACGGAACCTGACCCACAACGGCGAGGCTGGGTCCGGCGGCGATCGGCTTTCCCGGTGGAACTGCCGCAACCGCCGTTTTTAGCGGCAATTGGGAGTCCGCGGATTACCGAAAGTGACGGTGCCGTGCGCCGCGCGCAGGGCGAAGCGCACGAAGAGCCGTTCACTTTGTTTACACCGCGCACCGACGCGCGCACCATTGCTGGCGGCAATTTCATTCCGGTTGTTCGGCTGGGGGAAGGCGCTCTGGTTGGGGTATTGCCCCAGCAGGAGGATAGCGACCGCCATATCTACATACTCGCCGATCCCGACATCCTCAATAACCAGGGACTGGCGAGCGCCGGACGCGCGAGCGCTGCGCTGGCCATGCTCGATGCGATGGGCGGCCAGGACAGTGTAACCTTCGATGTGACGCTCAACGGACTGGGTGGCGGTGGAAGGTCGCTGCTCAGACTGGCTTTCGTACCTCCGTTTCTCGGGTTGACGCTGTGCCTTGGCTTCGCGGCGCTTTTCGCTTTGTGGCAGGGTTTCGTGCGTTTCGGGCCGCCGTGGCGTGAAACCCGCGCGGTCGCGCTGGGCAAGGCGGCGCTGGTTGCCAACAGCGCGGCATTGATCGTTCAGGCGCGGCGCGTGCCCAATTTCGCGGCGCGTTATGCTGCGATGGTGCGCGAGGCTGCGGCGCGGCGACTGCATGCGCCGTCGGATCTTGTTGGCCCAGCGCTCGATCGCTGGCTCGATCGTTTTACCGATGCGAGAGGCGCAAAATTCTCGACC
>JANNMK010000037.1:0-4387 GCA_031397785.1 Sphingomonas sp.
ACAGCCTGTGCCGCGCCTGCCGCATGCCCGTCACACCGGCCGAGCGCGGCGATGCCCTCTATGACGAGGGTAAGCAATGCCATCGCTGCGCGCACAGCCGCACCGATGACGACCGCAAACGCTACGCCACCCGCCACCGGCAATTCGCCAGGGCCGATGCGTGAAACGGGTGGCATGGCTGCTCGCGGTGTGCGCGCTGGCTGGCAGCGTCGGTGCACTCTCGCTGCTTGCGTGGCGCGGCTCCATCCCGCGCCCTGATGCCGCCGCGTCCGCGCCAACCGGACGTGCGGCCTTTGACCAATGGCTCGGTGCAGTCCCCGGCCGGCCACAGGAATTTGCGGATTTCGAGGCGTTTATCGTTCGGGAAGAATTGGCCGGGCCTGTTCCTGTATGGACGCTGCTGCGCGCCAATGCGACCAAAAGCGCGCAGTGCAACGCCGACGCCTTTGTCCTGCCCCCGCGCCATTTGTGGCCGAACATCTTGCCCGCTCTGCGCCTGGTTCGCGACCGGGTGGTGCCAGCCATCGGTAAGGTCGCCGTCGCTTCCGCCTTTCGCGATCCCGCGCTCAACGCCTGTTCGCGCGGAGCAGGGCGCAGCCGCCATATGGGCTTTCATGCGCTCGATCTTGTCCCGCTGGCACAGGCTGACGTGCCGGCCGGTTTCGCCAAACTCTGCGCTGCCTGGCGCGCGTCGGGCGGCGGATCGCGCTGGGGTCTGGGGGCCTATTACGACGCGGCGAGACCCGCTCAGAACCGCGTCGGTCGCTTCCATGTCGATGGCACGGGCTGGCGCACCTGGGGCTTCGACTATCGCCGCGCCAGCAGCGGTTGCAACATAGTCTAGACCCGCGCCGCACCCCATTCGATCCAGCCCATCGGGCGCGGGGTTCTGGGCATGTAGCGCGATCCCATCGGTTCGACCGCGAACCCCGCCGCGCGATAGGCATCGACAATCGGGCGGGTCAGATGGCATCCGCCGCCGATCCGCTTCCATATCGGCTCGATGCCGCGCTGCCAGCGACGCACGCCGGCATCGGGCGCGCTGCCATGCTCCAGAAACAGCGCGGTCCCGCCCGGTTTCAGCACCCGGCGGACTTCGGCCAGCACGCGCTCCGGATCGTCGACCGAACATAGGGTGAATGTCGTCACCACCGTGTCGAAATGCGCCGTCGCAAACGGAATATCCTCGCCCACGCCGGCCTGCATATCTGCATCGATCCCGCGCTCCGCCGCCAGCCGCTGGCTGTCCGCCAGCAACGCTGCATTGGGGTCGATCCCCGACAGGCTGGTCACCAGCGCCGCGTCGTAAAAGGGCAGGTTGATGCCCCCGCCACAGCCCAGTTCGAACACCGCCCCGCGCGCCAGCGGCACCACATTGCTGCGCGCTTTCATGATCTGGGGCTGCCCGCAACAATTGCGGATCAACCTCGGCACGACCTGTCGGTCCCACCAGCCGCTCACAGGGCGATGCCAAATGCCGCCAATATCCTTGCCGTCAGCAGATAGAGCAATAGGGTGACAGCGATCCCGGCGGCGATAGTCGGCCAGAAACCGATCCCGGCGCGCAGCATTGCCGGCATGATCAGAAACATCGGCAGGCTGGGGAGCACATACCAGAAAGTCGCGCCGATATGGTCGGCGAGCAGGGCGCGGTCGCCGGTGTCGCGCCACAGCCAGATGATGCCGAGCAGCGAAATGAGCGGCAGCGATGCGATCAGCGCGCCAAACCCCGGGTAACGCCGCGCCACCAGCGCGATTGTCGCGACGATCATTCCGGACAATAGCGCGCGGATCACAAATGCTGCGGTCATGCTCATGGTCACACCTGCGTCACACCGGCACCTGCTGGCTGCAGCAATGGAAACTGCCGCCACCGCTCAGTATCGCATCGGACGCCAGCTGGACGATCCGCCGTCCCGGGAAACAATCGGCCAGCACCGCCGCCGCCTCGTCGTCCCAGCGCGTGCCATAGGCGGGCAGCGCGACCACGCTGTTGCCGATGAAGAAATTCATGTAGCTCGCCGGCACGGCCGCGCTCCCACCACCGGCCACCTCGATCCGCCCGGGGGAGGGCAGTGTGAGGATATCGACCCCGAACCCCTCTGCCCGTCGCAGCGCATCGTCGTAAACCGCCGCATTGGGGTCGTCCGCCCCGCTCGCCTGCGGCAGCAGCAGCAGCCCTGGCGCCGCCCAGCGCGCCAGATTGTCGACATGCCCGTCGGTATGGTCGCCAGCCAGCCCATCGCCCAGCCACAACACCCGGCTAAACCCCAACGCCTCGGCCAGCACCGCCTCGACCGCCGCATGGCCTGACCCCGGATTGCGGTTCGGATTGAGCAGGCATTGTTCGGTCGTCACGCACAGCCCCGCCCCGTCCCAGTCGATCCCGCCGCCCTCCAGCACCATCGCATGCGCATCGCGCGGCAGCGCGTATCGCGCCGCCAGCCGCGCACCGACATCCCCGTCGCCCGGCATCACATATTTGCCGCCCCAGCCGTTGAACGCAAAATCCGCCGCCCGCCGCGCCGCGCCGCTGCCAGTGACGATCGGCGCCGTATCGCGCAGCCACACATCGCCCAGCGGCTCGACGATCGTCTCGACATGCGCCTTGACCAGCGCCCGCGCGCGCTCCGCATCGCTCGCGCTGTTGCACACCAGCGTCACCGTCTCGCCCCGCCCGCCATCGGCAATCGCATTGGCAAAGCCCGCGATCTGCGCCCGCGCGCCATCGAAAGCTGCCCCCCATTCCTCGGGTCGTGCCGGAAAGCCGATCAGCACCCGCTCATGCGGTGCCCATTCGGCGAGCGGAGACTGCACCACCTATTCCCCCGCCCGGCTCCGGTCGCGGATGGCGCGAAACTCGTCGCCCTCGACCCAGTTCGGCCACGTATCGCTCATCGCCAGCGCCCGGCCCACCGAATAATAGAGCCGCAAATCCTCCATCATCCCGTCCCAGTTGGTGATCACGTTCATTTCATCGTCCGGCCCGTGATAATAGCTGCTGGTATAGCGTTCCGACCACGCCCGCCCCGCCGCGACACCGCCCTCGATCATATCCTCGCCGCCATCGAAATAGATCATCGGCACGCCCTGTTTTGCCAGGCTAAAATGGTCGGAGCGGTAATAATAGCCCTTCTCCGGCGTCGGCTCGGTCTCCAGCCGTCGGCCCGCCGCCCTCGCGCTGCGCTCCAGATAGGCGTCAAGCTCGCTCTTGCCCCGGCCGATCACCGTCACATCGCGCGCCGGCCCCGCCCCCGACAGCGCATCCATATTGACGCCGCCGACCGTCCGATTGAGCGGGAACACCGGGTTCGCCGCATAATAGGCTGACCCGAGCAGGCCGCTCTCCTCCGCCGTCACCGCCAGGAACACCAGGCTGCGCTCCGCCGCCCCGGCCCGCGCATGCGCCTCGGCGAGCGCCACCAGCGCCGCCGTCCCCGTCGCATTGTCGATCGCCCCGTTGCAGATGTCGTCGCCCGCCGCATTGGCCTCGCATCGGCCCAGATGGTCCCAGTGCGCGGTATAGAGCACATATTCATCCGCCCGCTCCCGCCCGGGCAGCACGCCGATGACATTGCGCGATGGCGTCCGCCGCACCGCATTGTCGAACGACAGCGACGCCGTCACGCCGGGCAGCGCCACACCGCGAAACCCCGGCGCCTTCGCGCGCTCGCGCAGCGCATCGAAATCCTGCCCCGCCGCCGCGAACAGCGCCCGCGTCCGTTCGAGCTGGATCCAGCCATTGGCCAGCGTCTGGTCCATATGGTTGTTCGCCGCATCGGCGGTATATTGCGGCCCGGACCAGGACGATCGCACCACATTCCAGCCATAGGCCGCCGGCTCGGTGTCGTGGACGATCAGCACCGCCGCCGCCCCCTGCCGCGCCGCTTCCTCATATTTATAGGTCCAGCGCCCGTAATAGGTCATCGCCCGCCCGTTGAACGCCCCGCCCACCGTTGGCACCTGCCAGTCCGGGTCGTTGACCAGCACCACCACCGTCTTGCCGCGCACGTCGACGCCCGCATAATCGTTCCACCCCCGCTCCGGCGCGACGATGCCATATCCGACGAACACCACGCCCGAATCGGCGATCCGCGTCTGCGGCGTGATCCGGTAACTGTTGGCCACGAAATCCTCGCCGATTGCCAGGCTCTGCACCCCGCGCGGCGTGCGGAATGTCAGCGCCGACGGATTGGTCGTCGTCATCTCGACCAGCGGCACGTCCTGCACCCAGCTGCCATTGTTGCCCGGTTGCAGCCCCGCCGCGCGGAACCGCTCGATCAGCAGGTCGACCGTCAGCTGCTCCCCCGCCGACCCCGGCGCCCGGCCCTCGAATTCGTCGGACGCCAGCCGCCCGGTCACGTCCTGCAGGGTGGCCAGCCGCAGC
>JANNMK010000085.1:0-18786 GCA_031397785.1 Sphingomonas sp.
CCGAGGCGGGCTATAGCGAGCCGACGCCGATCCAGGCCGCCGCCATCCCCCAGGTCCAAATGATGCGCGATCTTGTCGCCATCGCCCAGACGGGCACGGGCAAGACCGCCAGCTTTGTCCTCCCCATGATCGATATCCTCGCCGAGGGCCGCGCCCGCGCGCGGATGCCGCGCAGTCTGATCCTCGAACCCACGCGAGAACTCGCCGCACAAGTGGCCGAGAATTTCGAGAAATACGGCAAATATCACAAACTCTCGATGGCATTGCTGATCGGCGGCGTGCAGATGGGCGATCAGGTCAAGGCACTCGAAAAAGGGGTCGATGTGCTGATCGCGACGCCGGGCCGGCTGATGGATCTGTTCGGTCGTGGCAAGATCATGCTCAACGACTGCAAGCTCCTGGTGATCGACGAGGCGGACCGCATGCTCGACATGGGCTTCATCCCCGATATCGAGGAAATTTGCACCAAATTGCCGGGCGATCGCCAGACGCTGCTGTTTTCCGCGACGATGCCCGCGCCGATTAAGAAGCTCGCCGACAAATTCCTGACCAACCCCAAATCGATCGAGGTCGCGCGCCCGGCGAGTTCGAACCTCCAGATCACCCAGGCGCTGATCAAGACCGACGAGCGCAAGAAGGGCGATGTCGTCAAGCGGTTGCTGCGCGAAGAGGCAAACACATCGACGATCATCTTTTGTAACAGGAAGACGATGGTCCGCGATCTGGCCAAGCAGTTGAAGCGCGACGGCTTCAAGGCTGGCGAGATCCATGGTGACATGGACCAGGCGAGCCGGATCGCCGAGCTCGACCGGTTCAAGAGCGGCACGATCACCGTGCTGGTCGCCTCGGATGTCGCGGCGCGCGGCATCGATGTGAAGGGGGTCAGCCATGTCATCAACTATGATACGCCATGGCACCCGGACGATTATGTTCACCGCATCGGTCGTACTGGCCGGGCGGGGGCCACCGGCCATGCCTATACTTTCGTTACCGCGCGCGATGCCGAGGCGATCGACAATGTGCAAAAGCTGATCGGCGTCAAAATCCCTTGGGAAACCGAATTGGCCGCCGGCGGCGATGGCGCGAAGCCGGGTGCGCGGGATGAGGTTGCGGCGGAAGCCGAGGCGGCACCGGCGCGCAAGGCGCGATCCGGCCGGTCAAAGCCGCGGCGGGAGGAGGCGCTCGACAATGGGGCCGTTGTCGAGGTTGCGGCGGTGGTCGAGGTTGCGGCGGAACCGGTGCCGGTCGAGGCCAAGCCACGCGCAGCACCAGTCAAGCGCGAGCGCGCCCCGCGCCGGGAACGCGAGCCAGCCGGAGCCTTGGCAGAACGCGGCCCACGCTATCAGCAGCAGGATGCTGACGAGGACGGCGCATGGAATGGCCCGGTTCCGGGGTTCCTGGGCTTCGGCTTTAGGGGGTAGTTCAAGATCGTCACCCCGTGCTCGACACGGAGTCAGGCTTTGATGCCTGAATGCCGAGAAAACTATGCCAAGCCGCGTGTCGAGCACGGGCGACGCTATTGGTCGAGAGCGTCCAATACTCGAGCTTCAAGCCAGGCCCTCGCGTTCGTATCGGCAAAACTATGCGATCCGCCTGGATAGCAGTGGGTTCGGACCCATGGCCGTTTGCGCACGTCAGCGCACATTGGGCTGTCCAAGAGCTCCTTGAACGCACCTGCCGTGCGGTCTGCTTCGGCCAACAGGATGGTGATGGTGCGCTCGTCGATCCCATGGAGCGCGTCGACGACGCGCGATGGCAACGACGTGCCAGCGGGGGTCTTTTGCGGTCGGCGAATGGCTGCTGTGAGCCCCTGGGTCAGCTTGCGCAAATCGACACCGCCGGTCAGTAGACGTTTCATCTCCGCCAGATCGCGCAGTTTGCGCAGATAGCGGGTGCGAATTATGCCTGCGCTCGGCAGACCAGGCTGGCCATCGACTGCGTCATCCCCATCGATGGTCCAGGGATTGGCCAACAGGAGACAGGACAGGCCATCCGGTTTTGGTCTTTGCAGCAACAAGGCAGTTGCTGCGTCGCAATTGCCAAACGCGGTCACCGTGCGCAGATTGGGACAATGCTCGTAAAACGTGTCTAGCGCCGCAGAGATGTCGGCGGCCGACCCTTCAAATCCGGCGTTGTCCCCTTCGCTGTCGCCCACCCCGCGCCGGTCGAAGCGCAGCACCGGGTGGCCCGCCGCGGCCACCGCCGCCGCGAGCCGGGCCATGCCGCGATGCGCGCCGCTGCGGATTTCATTGCCGCCCGAGACGATCAGCAGGCCGTGCCGGTCGTCGCCATCGTCAAGGGTTGCGGCGCAGGATGCGCCTTCGACAGTGAAGCTCAGCTGGCGGCGCATGTCATTGCCCACTTATGGATATCGGCCGCCATCGCCTCTGCCATCGCTGTATCCTCCCCCGGCTCGGCGCGCAGCCACAGCGCGCTTCCGGTCAGCTTGCCGGCTCCTAAACCGACCGCCACGGTGCGTAGCGGTGCAACTTCGGCCGGCGAGGCACCTTCAAGCTCGTCCAGCATCCGGGCATTCAAAAAATTGCCCGCCAGTTCGACAGGGCCGTCGCCCGCCTCGGCGCGAACGGAGTCGGCGGTTACCATGCGACCAGCCTCCCTCTCACCGGCAATCCGGGTACGGATCATGGCTTTGACGATGCTCGTGCCAGCGACAGGCGCCATCCGCCACCAGCCGATTGCGCCGCCGACGGCGTCGTCGATCAGTGCCCCGCCGCGCCAGCTGGCGACAAGCACAGCGCCGCGTTCGGCGGCGGCGATAGCGGCCAGCGCGTCCCGCCATTGCATCAGTGTTGCAGCTTCGGTCGGCTGGAGGCTGTCATTCTGTCCGGGCAAGTCGGGCAGCAGGCTGGCGATGCCGAGCGCCGACAGGGAACGCATCGTCTGCACGAGCGTCCGCCGCATCCGGTTGGCTTCATCGAACAGGGGCGGCACCATCAGGATGGCGGGCGCGTCTTGCGCTCCGGCAAAGCGCAGACATTGTTCGTCTGCGCGGCTATTCAATTCAGCGCCTTGGCGGTGGCAAATCGCACCAGCGCACCGAATGTTTCAAATATGTCGACGTCGACCTCGTCATCGTCGATACTGATGCCCAACCGGTCTTCGAGTTCGGTCAACAGGGTCGCCACTGCCATCGAATCGAGTTCCGGCAATGCGCCGAACAGCGGAGTCATGTCGTCGAAAGCAGTGACACGTGCGGCGCTGATACCCAAGATATCGGCCAGCGTCGCCCGCACTGTCGCGTCGACCAGATCCGCACCATCCGCCATAAAGTCCCCGCTTTCGAGCCGTTTTCAGCCTTCGTTCGCTCCGCTAGCGCGCGCTTCGCCGCGCTGCAACCCGCTTCGCCAGCATGATGGCGATCCCGGGCCATGCCGCCGGACTGGCCGGGTTCCATGCGCGCACCGTGATCAGCGGCGCGCTCTCCTCCATCCAGTCGCGCTTGTAACCATCGTCGCCCGTCCCGAAATCGATCCGTTGCACCCGGTCGACATCGAAAGCGTGGCGGAACAGCGCGTGGGTCAGCAGGGTGCCCGGCGAAAGGGCGTCGTGACCTGCGACGTGCGCCAACTTGTGGATGTAAGCGATCCCATCATCGACCGACCAGAATTGTGCGGCAACCGCGATGCCATCGATACGCGCCACGCCAAGCCGCAATGTGCCTGCGGTCGCCTCTGTGCGCGCCCATTGCCTCAGAAAGTCGGGAAAGCCTTCGACCGGCTTCCAGCTGGCGGAATAGACCGCCTGAAATTCGTCCCACAGCGCATCGTCGAAATCGTAACGGATCTCGAGCGCGACCAGGCCCTTTTTCGCTTTGCGTTGAACGGTCGAACGCAGGGCACCGGGCCGTTTTGCCCACCACTCGTCGAAATTGCGGCCATTGGTGTCGAGCCAGTGATTTGTTCCGGTCACGGTCATCCGGACGATCCAGCCGGTGCGACGCAATGCTCCGGCGACCAGCGACGCGCTGCCGTCGCTTTGCGGCAGCGGACCAAGATCGAGCGTGGCAGCGCGACGCTTCAGCCCGGTGGCCAGCCGGTCGAGTGCCGGGGTCCTCACCAGGCCGTGCCATACCGGGCGCCATGCAAAACTATACCAGTGGCTCAATGCCCCGACATGGCGGCCGCGCTGGTGCAGGAACAGCCACAGCGATCCGTCATCGGTCTGTGCCTGCCCGATCAGCGGGGTGCTGTCGGGCAGGCAGGCACCATGCAGCGCTTCGAACCAGTCGATCCTGTCGAACAGATGATGCTGGCCCACCCCGCCAGCATCGGGACGCCCCAATGCCGTGCCAGCATCGCGCCTCGCATCGGCAAAGTTAGAATGATATTGAGCATTTGCGGTCATGATGCTCGTCAGCCTGCCCCTCCAGATCCTTTGCGGATAATGCCTTCTCATATGGCCGATGACTTAACCAACTCTATCCTGCCAATCGACCACCTCGCTCTGTGCGGCGACCGCGCTGCTCCGGCGCTGTTGCTCAAGGGCGGTGTGCTCAGTCATGGTGATCTCGACCGCCGGGTCGGGCGGATCGCGGCCTTGCTTGACGATCTGGAATTGGCCCCGGGGGACCGGGTGGCGACCTGGCTCGGAAAAAGCTGGCTTGCGTGTCTCATGCCGCTAGCGGCGGTGCGCGCCGGACTCGTCCATGTGCCGGTCAATCCGCTGCTCAAGCGTGCCCAGGTTGCGCATATCCTTGCCGACAGCGGCGCGCGGCTGTTGATTGTCAATCCGGCACGGTCGGAGTCGCTCGAAACGGGCGATGTTCCATCGGGTTGTCAGGTGATGGATGACGGCGCTGTCGCCGCAGCGGCGATGTTGTCGGGCGATATGCTGCCGATGTCGACGCGCAACCCGCATGAATTGGCTGCCATCCTCTACACATCGGGATCGACCGGTCGTCCAAAAGGGGTGATGCTGACCAGCGCAAATATGTGGCTGGGGGCACAAAGCGTTGCGGGTTATCTGGAGCTGGCACCAGACGACCGGCTGCTTGGCGTTTTGCCGTTGAGCTTCGATTACGGTCAGAACCAGCTATTTTCGGCCTGGTACGCCGGGGCCAGTGTCGCGCCGTTCGACTATCTTAACGCCCGCGAGGTCGTCCGCGCTGTCGAGCGGTTCGGTGCGACGACGCTTGCCGGTGTCCCGCCCCTGTGGGTGCAACTGATCGATTGCGACTGGCCGCTCGAAACCGCCGCTCGGTTGCGCCGCCTGACCAACAGCGGCGGCGCGCTGACGCGCCGGTTGGTCGAACGGCTGCGCGCATTGTTTCCTCAGGCGGATATTGTCGCCATGTATGGTCTAACCGAGGCTTTTCGTTCGACATTTCTCGATCCGGCACTGATCGACAGCCGCCCCGAATCGATCGGCCGGGCGATACCGCATGCCGAAATCCTGATCGTCCGTCCTGATGGCTCTGCCACTGATGCCAATGAGCCGGGCGAACTGGTGCATTGCGGCCCGCTCGTCGCCCAAGGATATTGGCAGGATGCCGCCCGGACCGCCGAACGGTTCAAACCCGCACCTTTGCACAGCCGCTACGGCGGGATGGCGGTGTGGTCGGGGGACAGCGTGCGGCGCGACGCAGATGGCCTGCTGACCTTTGTCGGCCGGGATGATGCGATGATCAAGTCGAGTGGAAATCGCATCAGTCCCACCGAGATCGAAGAGGCAGTTGAGGCAACCGGGCTGGTGGCCGAAGCTATAGCACTAGGCATTCCCGATCAGGCAATCGGTCAAGCCATCGCGATCGTGGTGCGGGCCAGTGCTGGATGCGATGGCGCGGGTCTGGACGAGGCATTGCATGCCCGGCTCCGTACCGATCTTCCCAATTTCATGCAGCCGCGCCATATCCTCGTGCGTGAAGATTTGCCGCGCAATGCAAATGGCAAGCTCGACAGGGTGGCAATTGCCGCCGCAG
This sequence comes from Sphingomonas sp., assembly GCA_031397785.1. Classification (GTDB taxonomy): domain Bacteria; phylum Pseudomonadota; class Alphaproteobacteria; order Sphingomonadales; family Sphingomonadaceae; genus Sphingopyxis. The sequence continues at coordinate 5,939 of JANNMK010000085.1, forward strand.
CACTGGCGGAACTAGCCGAATGACAGCGACGACTTCCGGCCGCAAAGCCAAACTCAAGGGCACCGTCCCGCCCTATTTCGTTGCCGATGGTGATGGAATGGTGATGATCGGCGGAGAGCGCGCGGACGCGCTGGTCGAAAGGGCCGGGGACAGCCCGTTGTTCGTCTATGATGTCGGCATCGTTCGCCAGCGCATTGCCGCTCTGCGTGCCGCAATGCCGGCCTGTCTTGCGCTCAACTATGCGATCAAGGCGAACAGCCTGCCTGCGTTCCTGAACTCGGTGGCGCCGATGGTCGATGGATTCGACATCGCCTCAGCAGGGGAGCTGGACAAGGCGCTGGCGGCCGGGATGTCGGCCGAGACCATCAGTTTTGCCGGACCCGGCAAGCGGGATCGCGAACTCGATGCCGCCATCCGCGCGGGCATTACCCTCAATCTGGAAAGCGCGGGCGAGGCGCGCCGTGCGCTCGCCATCGCCGAGCAGACCGGCATCGTGCCCCGGCTGGCGGTGCGGGTAAACCCCGACTTCGATCTCAAGGGTTCGGGGATGCGGATGGGCGGGGGCGCGAAGGCGTTCGGTGTCGATGCCGGCGAAGTGCCCGCACTGGTGCGGGTCATCATCGAGGCGGGAGCAGACTGGCGCGGCTTTCATATCTTTGCCGGTTCACAGGCGCTCGATGCGGCGGCGATTGCCGACACGCAAAGCCAAACCGTCGCGTTGGCCGCCAGCCTTGCCGAGGCGATCGGCAGTGCGCCGCCGAAGGTAAACCTTGGCGGCGGCCTGGGCGTGCCCTATTTCCCCGGCGACGAGCCCGTGGACATCGGCCATGTCGGCGGAGCGCTCGCCGAAACGCTGGCGCGTCGCGCCGATACGCTTGCCGATACCCGTTTTGTCATGGAGCTTGGCCGCTACATCGCCGCCGATTGCGGCGTCTATCTGTCGCGGATTGTCGATCGCAAGACCAGTCATGGCGAGGTGTTTCTGGTCATCGACGGCGGGCTGCATCATCAACTGGCCGCATCGGGCAATTTCGGCACGGTCATCCGCCGCAACTATCCCATAGCCATAGCCGGCGCATTCGATGCGGCCCCCGTCGAAATTGTCAATGTCGTCGGCTGTCTTTGCACGCCGCTCGACCGGCTTGGCGATCAGGTGCTGTTACCTCGCGCCGATGTTGGCGATCTGGTCGTATTATTCTTTGCCGGGGCCTATGGCGCGAGTGCCAGTCCGGCGGCGTTTCTGGGCCATCCTGCGGCGCTCGAGATGGTGGTCGGGATATAGCGAGCGCCCGGACGCGCCGCCGTGCATTCAATCCTAACGCTATGTTCACCCTTCGCTGGCATATCGGAATGGCGGTCATGCGCCGTTTTCGATGCATGAAACGTGAATGAGGAACGTTTACGCATGAAAAGCAATGCTTTGCGCACCGCGCTGATTGCCGGAACCAGCCTGGTGGCGATGGTGATGACCGGGTGCGGCGGCGGCACCGGCGGTGGCCCGCAATTGCCATCGGCATCGTTCGTCACCGGCCAGGAAGGTCCGGGCGAGGAATATATCATCGGGCCGCTGGACGAGCTGCGCATCTTTGTCTGGCGCAACCCCGAGCTAGGCGGCACGGTGCAGGTACGTCCCGACGGACGGATCACCACGCCGCTGATCACCGACATGCCCGCCGTCGGCAAAACACCGACCATGCTGGCGCAGGACATTCGCCTGCAACTCTCACGCTATATCAACGATCCGATTGTCAGCGTGATCGTCAACGAGTTTTCCGGCACCTTCAGCCAGCAGGTCCGGGTTATCGGCGCGACCGAACGCCCGGCGTCGATCCCGTTCCGCGCCAACATGACCTTGCTCGACGCGATGATCTCGGTCGGCGGGCTGGGTGAATATGCCGCCGGCAACCGGGCCCGATTGATACGCTATAACCGCGCCAACGGCAGCCAGCAGGAATATGCGGTGCGGATCAACGACCTGATCCGGCGCGGCGACACAAGCGCTAATGTCCGCCTGCAACCCGGCGACGTCATCATCATTCCCGAAAGTGCTTTTTAACCGGCGTCGCCAGCCAACCATAACCGTGAAAGTACCCGCGTCCTGATGCCCTCGCTGCTCGACGAATTCAAAATTGTCCTCCACGGAGTGTGGCAGCGTCGGTGGCTGGCAATGGCCGTAGCGTGGGCGATCGCCATGATCGGCTGGCTGGTCGTCGCGCTGGTCCCCAACAGCTATGAATCGCGGGCGCGCATCCAGGTCGAGGTCAACGACGTCGTGCCCGATTCGTCGAGCAACCCGATGGATCAGCAGCGCCGGTTCGACCAGCTGAAGGATTCGATCGCATCGGTCCGCAATCTACAGCAGGTGGTCGTCACCGCCGGGCTGGTCGATCGCGCTGCGGACGATCGTACGCGCGCATCGGCTGCCGCTGCGCTGCAAAAAGACACCGCCATCGTCTCCAGCCCCAATAATGCCATTGAACTGAGCGTCGCGCTGGGTGGCGGCGGACGAAGCAATGCGGAAAATGCGGCGATGGTGACCCGCGTTGTCGAAGCGATCATCGCCCAGTTTCGCGATAGCGGGATGCGCGACGGTGCTGCCAGCGCGCAGCAGAGCATTGCATTCCTCGACCGGGAAATCCTGAGCACCCAAAGCCGACTGACGGCCGCAGAGCAGGCGCGGGCGGGGTTTGAATCGCGCAATCTTGGCATGCTTCCCGGTGTCGGCTCGCCAAGCGCGCGGATCGATGCCGCGCGATCGGAAATGGCGCAGGTTGAAACGCAGTTGATTGCGGTCAACAGCCAGCTTGCCGCGACTCCGCCGGCGCTGCCGACATCCGCAACGGGTGGTGTCGGGGCCAGCGTCGCGCGTCAGCAGCTCGGTTCGGCCGAAGCCGAGCTGTCATCGATGCGCGCCCGCGGGCTGACCGTCGCACATCCTGATGTTATCGCGCTCACCGCCCAGATCGGCTCGCTAAGAGCGCAGGTCGCGCGCGAACCGGCTTATGGTGGCGGCGGTAGTTCGAGCCAGAATCCGGCTTATGCGGGGCTTGCCGCCCAGCGTGCCGCATTGTCGGTCCGGCGCGGCCAGCTGTCGGCTGAAATGGCGCAGATCAATTCGCGGCGCATTCAGGAACCTGCGGTCGCCGCCGAATATGACAGGCTGAACCGCGACTATACCGTAATCAAGGATCAGTACGACCGGCTGGTGTCACGCCGCGAGCAGGTGCGGTTGCGCGGTGCAGCCGAAAGCAATGCCGATGCGGTGAGGATCACCGTGCTTGACCAGCCGAGCGTGCCGACAACGCCCGCAGCGCCCAACAAGCCGCTGCTGCTGATCGCCGTGCTGTTTGCCGCACTTGGCGGCGGGGCGGCAACGGCCTTTGCATTGAGCCAGATGCAGACGACCTACCCGACCGCGACGCGGCTGGCCCGCGCATCCGGTCTGCCGGTGCTGGGGTCGGTGACCGAGATATTGACCGACGAACTGCGCAGCGATCGCGCGCTGCGCCTGCGTCGCTTCGTCATGGCGGGAGGCGGGCTGGCGCTAATGTGCCTCCTCTTGCTCGGCGTCGAATTCTTTCAGCGCAGCACGGTAGGTTGAGGCCCGATGGGCAAGGACAAAGATGGTGAGAACGGCGACAAGATGACCGAAATGCCACCTGGAAGGCCAAAGCGGTCGCTGCTGGAACGCGCTAACGAGCGTTTCGATTTTGGCGGTCAATTGCGCCGTATCGAACCGGGCCAGATCGGCGATGGGCCGGTGGTCGATGCGCAGCCGCGCAGTCGTGCCACCACGCCGGGACGCAAATCCGCGCGCGTTGTTGCTGAGCCTGTCGCGTTTGCAGCACGCGACGATGCGTCCCAGACAAGCGAAACGCTGGCCCCGGCGACCACGCCAGCCGCTGCGCCCGCTTCCACACCGGCCCCGACATCGCGCCAAGGCGTGCCGGTCCCGCATCGCAGGTTCGTTCCGTCCGCCCCGCGCCAGACCGTCGATCGTGCCCGCCTTGCCGATCATGGGCTGATCGACCCGGACAGCAACGCCGGCGCGCTGGCGGAGGAATTCCGCATCGTCAAACGCCAGCTGCTGCGCGCCGGGACAAGCCTGGCGCACGGTCGGCGCATCCTCGTCACCTCCTCGCAGCCCGACGAAGGCAAGACATTCTCCGTCCTGAACCTCGCCATCAGTCTGGCCGCCGAACAGGATCTGTCGGTGATATTGATCGATGGGGATTTTGCGCGGTCGGATGTCACCCGTCAGCTCGGCCTGACCGCGGGCTTGGGTCTGACGGATGCGCTGCTCGATTCGGCGCTCGATCTGGCTGCTTGCGTAATTCCCACCGATCTGCCGCGCCTTGCCGTGCTGCCGTCGGGCGCGCAGACGATCCGCGATACCGAGCTGCTGAGTTCGGGCCGAATGGCCGACTTGCTCGACAAGCTCGAAGCCGATGCGCCCGAGCGTATCATCCTGTTTGATTCGATGCCGCTGCTTGCCGCCTCGTCGCCCGGGGTGCTCGCCCAGCATTGCGGGCAGGTGCTGGTCGTCGTGCGTGCCGATGTAACCCGCGAAGCCGCCTTGCGCGACGCGATCGGTCTGGTCGGCCAGCACAATGGCATTTCCCTGTTGCTCAACCGCGTGCGCTTCACTCCCGAAGGTCGTCGGTTCGGCAGCTATTATGGTGAAGGAGGCTGACATGGCCCGCCACTCCATGCCTAACCCGATGATGTTCTCAGGCCTGTCCGCTCTGGCGGTGGCAACGATGCTCGCGGCCCAGCCTGCATTCGCGCAGACCGTCTCCGACGATTTCGGTGCGCCCGAAGCAGCACTCAATGTCGCTGATGGGGCGACAGCTGACGCACAGGACGAGGACGGCGAGGCATCGTCGCGCGACCGCCGTGCGGCATCGCGCACCCGGGCCCGCATCTCTCCCTCTATCGAAGTCGGCCAGGTGCTGACTGCGGAATTGGGCAACGGCGGCGGTGTCCTGACCTATTCGTCGGTCGCAGTCGGGGTAGAAGCCGCGATTTCGACCCGCCGCGCTGAAGCGGCGGTCGATGTGCGATACGAACGGCGTATCGCGTGGGACGATCCGCTGCTCGACAATGATGTCATTTCCGGTCTTGCGCGTGGCCGGATCGCCATCGCATCGGGCCTCAGTATGGAAGCTGGCGCTCTGGCCAGCCGTGCAAGCATCGACGGGCGCGGCGGCACCGCCGATTTTTCGGCCGGCGACAACAGCAACACAGCCAGCATCTATTCGGTTTATGCCGGACCGACATTCGGTCGCCGCATCGGCGATTTCGATGTCGGGGCAGCCTACCGGTTCGGCTATTCCAAGAGCGAGGTTGAATTTAGTCCATTGCTGACCGGTGGCACGACGCGGCTTGGCACGTTCGACGACGCAACCAATCATTCGGCGATTGCCAGCATTGGCGCGCGGCCGGGCAACCTGCCGTTCGGCTGGCGGGTATCGGGCGGCTGGGACCGGGAGGATGCAGGCCAGCTCGACCAGCGTTACGAGGGTTTGTTTACCCGGCTCGATCTGACCATTCCGGTATCGCCGACATTCGCGCTGGTCGGCGGAGTGGGATATGAGAATATCGAGGTCAGCTATCGCCCGCCGCTGATCGGTCCGGGCGGCGTTCCGGTGGTTGACAACGACGGCCGACTGGTAAGCGACGACAGCGCGGTGCGCCAGATCGCCTTCGACACCTCCGGCCTCATTTATGATGCCGGTGTGCTGTGGCGCCCGAGCCGCCGCATGAGCCTGGAGGCGCGGGTCGGTCGCCGTTATGACGACTGGACCTTTACCGGCAGCTGGAGCTGGCAGGCGACGCAGAACACCGCCTATCAACTTGGCATCTATGACAGTCTGTCGACTGTAGGACGTCAGCTTTCGGCCGGCCTTGCGGCGTTGCCGACCGATTTTACGGTCGATCGCAATCCGATCAGCGGTGCGATAGGCGGCTGTGCGTTCGGGGCGCAGGGCGGCAATTGCCTGACCCCGGCACTCGGCAATGCCACCGGCTTCGCCTTCCGCAGCCGCGGTGCAACATTGTCGATGTTGAGCCGGATGCGGCCATGGTCGATCGGTGCGGCGCTCGGCTACGACCGGCGCACCTATGTGGCCGAAGGTCTGGTCGGCATCCCTGGTCTCGACGGCACCATCGACGAGACTTTTTATGCCTATCTGTCTGCCTCTCGCCAGATCGACGAGCGGACCAGCCTCGGCCTGAGCGGCTATGCCACCTATTTCGACAGCGGCTTTGCCGGCGGTGGCGACACCGTTTCGGCGGGTGCCTCGGCGGCATTGTCGCGCAATTTTTTCCCCGGTCTGACCGGCAATGCGGCAGTGTCGTACAATGCCATCGATCAGGAGGGTTTCGATTCACGGACGTTCGCTTCCGCTCTGCTGGGGCTGCGTTATTCGTTCCGTTAAAGCCAAAGAGTGCGCATCGGCGCGATAAGGGGTATAACCAGGCCATGTACGATAGTTTCTACGGCTTTTCGGCGCGCCCGTTCCAGCTGACGCCAGACCCGCGTTTCTGGTTCGAAAGCGCGACCCATCGCACCGCCATGTCTTATCTGGGCTATGGTCTGGCGCAGGGGGAAGGCTTCATCGTCATTACTGGCGAAGTCGGCTCGGGCAAAACGACGCTGGTTGGGCATGTCCTCGATTCGGTCGATCCTGCGCGCATGACTGCCGCGCGTCTCGTCTCGACGCAGGTTGCCGACGCCGACCTGTTGCGGCTGGTTGCCGATGCATTCGGCATCGCTATCCCGAGTGCAGCGAAGTCGGATGCGCTGAGTGCTATCGAGACATTCCTGCACGAAGAGGCACGGGCAGGGCGACGGACGCTGCTGATCGTCGATGAGGCACAGAATCTGGCGATCAGCGCGCTCGAAGAATTGCGCATGTTGTCCAACTTCCAGCTCGGCGAGACTTCGCTGTTGCAGATTTTCCTGCTCGCCCAGCCGGAATTTCGGGCGACGCTGGCCTCTCCGCAACTTGAACAATTGCGTCAGCGGGTGATTGCCACCCACCACCTCGAAGCGATGCTGCCGGAGGAGATCGAGCCATATCTCATCCATCGCCTCAGCCTTGTCGGTTGGCAGGAAAATCCGGTGTTCGCACCATCAGTTTATGATGCGTTATGGCACGCTACAGCGGGCATTCCGCGTCGCATCAACACGATAACCAGTCGTCTGCTGTTGTTTGGAGCGGTCGAGGAGCTGCACGAGTTGACCGGCGACGATGTCCACACCGTAGTGGCGGACATGGGACTGTCTGCCGCAGCGCTGGCCGAAGCACCGCTCTTGCGCGGTGTTCCGGAACAGGCGGTGGCTCTCGACTCGCTGCAGTCGGTAGCGCCTGCCGCATCTGAAGCCATAGAGGCATCCGAACCTGGCCCCGGTTTCAGCGTCGCCAATTTCGCTGCGCCGCCGGTTATCATTGTCCCTCAATCAGCGCCGTCAAGTGCGGTGAACGCCGCGTCGGCAAGTGCCGGCAACGATGAGGAAGTCGATGCGTTGCGGCGTCAGTTGGCCGCGCTGGAGGACAGGTGCGATGAACAGGATGCCGCGGTCCGCCGCATCCTCGGATTGCTGATCCAGTGGGTCGAGGATGACGAACGCGACACCGTCTCGCTTCGCACCCGCGCCGCCTGAGAACAGCGCCGGCCGATGTCCTCTCAACCAGCCTATCAGCCGGTCAACGGCCTGTCAGTCGATATCGAGGACTGGTTTCAGGTCGGTGCGTTCGAAAATTGCATCAGCCGCGAAGACTGGAATGCACTCGAATACAGGTTTGAAGCAAATAGCGACCGCGTGCTGTCTCTGTTCGATCGGTCCGGGGTCAAGGGCACGTTTTTCACATTGGGCTGGATTGCCGAACGCGCGCCTTTGCTGATCCGCCGCATCGTCGATGCCGGTCATGAGCTTGCCAGCCATGGGTACGATCATGTCCGCGTGTTCAAGATGAATGCAGCCGAATTTACCGCCGATCTTTTCCGCGCGCGGTGCATATTGGAGGACGCAGGCGGCGTTGCCATCACGGGTTATCGCGCGCCAAGTTTTTCGATCGATCCGCGTACGCCTTGGGCACACAGGATCCTTGCCGATAGCGGATATACTTATTCTTCGAGCGTCGCGCCTGTTGCTCATGATCATTATGGCTGGCCGGAAAGCCCGCGATTTGCATGGAAGCCGCTCGTCGATTCGGAGTTGATCGAACTCCCGGTCACCACCGCCAGATTTGCCGGGCGGATGCTCGCGGCAGGCGGTGGCGGCTTTTTCCGATTGCTTCCCTATGGTTTCTCTCATTGGGCAATCGAACAGGTGAATGCGCTGGGTCAGCCGGCCATTACCTATTTTCACCCGTGGGAAATCGACCCTGACCAGCCGCGCGTAACCGGTGCGCCGCTGAAATCGAAACTGCGCCATTACAGCCGCCTGTCAGCAATGGAGGGCAAGCTGGAAAGATTGCTCGGCGATTTTGCCTGGGGGCGGATCGATGATGCTGTGGCGGGCCTGGCAACGCGGCCATCGCCAGCGCTCGCTACACCTGCCTTTGCCAAAGCTGCATGAACGCGCCGCTGCGCCACGATGCGACCCAAACTCGTCGCCCGGTGACGATTGTCAGAAGTCTTGGCGATGATGAACTTGCGGCATTTCTTGCGGCCACACCCGGCGCAACTCCGTTTCACAGCGCCGCCTGGGGCGAGGCGATCGAACGTGCGACCGGTCACCGATGGCATATCCTGGCTGCACGAGACGATGCCGGTGCGCTTGTCGGGGTGTTGCCGCTTCATCACATCCGCTCGCGCCTGTTCGGCAGCACCCTGGCCTCGACCGGCTTTGCCGTCGATGGCGGTATCCTTGCCACCGAGCCCCGTGCAGTCGCATTATTGGCCGAAGCCGCAGTCTGGTTGGCGCATGAACTTGGCGTAACCGGCGTCGATCTGCGCGGCGGCACACATCCGGCTGGCTGGGCTGTAGACGATGCCACCTACGCTGGCTTCGCCCGCCCGCTTTGCGCGAGCCGTGAAGAGGAACTCGCCGCCATCCCGCGCAAACACCGCGCCGAAATCCGCAAAGCACTCGCCAACGATCTCACCGTCACTATCGGCAGCAACCGCGCCGACCGCGACGCGCATTTCGCCGCCTATGCCACATCGGTTCGTAATCTTGGCACGCCGGTCTTTCCCCGCCGCCTGTTCGATGCGGTGCTCGACAGCTTTGGCGAGGCTGCCGATATACTGACCGTGCGCCACGATGGTGCGGTCGTTGCCAGCGTACTCAGCCTCTACTGGCAGGGCAGGGTAATGCCCTATTGGGGCGGGGGCACCGCGGCGGCACGCGGCCTTCGCGCGAACGAGCGGATGTATTTCGAGCTGATGGATCATGCCCGAAAGCGCGGCTGTTCCACCTTTGATTTCGGGCGGTCGAAAGCAGGTAGCGGGCCGGCCGCCTACAAGAAAAACTGGGGCTTCGAAGCTGAACGGCTTGCCTATGCGCGCTGGACTGCGGATGGCGCGCCGCAGCGCGATACGAACCCTACCAGCCCCAAATACCGGCTGCTGGTCGATACATGGCAAAACTTGCCGCTGTGGCTTGCCAATCGTCTGGGGCCAATCATCGCCCGCCAGCTGGGGTGACCCTGCCGGTGCCGCAGCCCGAAATCCTGTTTCTTGTCCACCGTGCGCCTTGGCCGCCCGACCGTGGCGATCGGATCCGGTCGTGGCACCTGTTCCAGGCGCTGTGCAAACTCGGTCCCGTCCATGTTGCGGCACTGGCCGACAGCCATGCCGACGTGGCTACGGCCCGCGCGAAACTGCAACCGCTTGCCGCCAGCGTGTTTGTCGTCCGCCGCACAGCCAACCGTGCATCGGCGATGCTCAACGCGCTTGTCCGGAACCAGCCAGCGTCGGTGCGCCTTTTCCATTCCGCTGCTCTGGCGCACCATGTGGGGGGATTGATCCGCCACGGAAACATCGGCGCCATCGTCGCTTTTTCGAGCCAGATGGCCCAATATATCCCCCCACACAGGCAATTTGGCGGACCGGTGGTGATGGATTTCGTCGATGTCGATTCGGCCAAATTCAGCGCTTATGCCGCCGCAGACCGCTTCGGCACGATGCGTTGGGTTAACGCGCGCGAAGGCCGCCTGCTTGCCAAATGGGAAAGCGAGGTGGCGCAGCGCGCCAGAACCAGCCTGTTCGTGAGCGAAGCGGAGGCGGCGCTGTTCCGCAGCCGCACCGGTTTCGATGCAGCCCGCGTCCGTGTGCTTGAAAACGGTATCGACCTCGACCGGTTCGATCCCGCAACTTCGTTCGCAGCCGTTGCTGACTCGTCCGGCCCGCTCGTCGTCTTCACGGGACAGATGGACTACCGCCCGAATGTCGAAGCGGTCACCGACTTTGCGCGCAACATCATGCCGCTGCTGCAAGCGCGCCATCCGGCCGCAAGCTTCGCCATTGTCGGGCGCGCACCCACTGCGGAAATCCGCAAGCTTGCCGGCCTGCGCGGCGTAATTGTTACCGGCGAAGTGCCGGACACCCGTCCCTGGCTGGCGGCCGCAACCGTCGTCGTTGCCCCGCTTACCGTTGCGCGCGGTGTCCAGAACAAGCTGCTCGAAGCGATGGCAATGGCTCGCCCGGTCGTTACCTCACCGTCGGCCGCGCAGGGTGTCGATGCGACGCCTGGCACTCACCTGCTTGTCGCCAACGGCGCCGCCGCCACCGCCGATGCAATCGCCGGTCTGATTGCCGATCCCGCTCGTGCCGCCGCCATGGGCCGCGCTGCACGCCTGCGTATGCGACAACGCTATGGCTGGGGTGCCACACTCGCGCCGCTGGCAGCCATCCTCGGTATCGCAGCGTGACGCTGGCTTTCGCCTGGCGCCGTCCGCTGCTGATGCTTGGCATTGCCTGGCTTGCCAACATTGCACTGTTTTCGCGCGATGCGTTTCATCTCGCCAATTTGTGGTGGAACGCTTCAACCTATTCGCATTGTCTCGTCATCCTCCCGGTGCTTGGCTGGCTGGTGTGGTTGCGCCGCCTCGAACTGGCTAAACTGATCCCCGCACCGTCGCTTGCCGGTCTGGTCTGGATTGCTGGCGGCGCTTTCGTCTGGCTGCTGGGCGATGTCGGCGGGATTGCGCTGTTCCGCCACGCCGGTCTGGTCATCATTCTCCAAGGCTGCGTGCCCGCATTGCTGGGCCCCCATATCACGCGAGGTCTGGTTTTTCCTCTGTTCTACAGCCTGTTCCTGATTCCGTTCGGGGATGAACTAGTGCCGATGATGCAAATGTTTACCGCCGAAATGGCAATGGCTTTGCTGAAGCTGGCCGCCATCCCGGCCCATGTCGACGGTATTTTCATCACGACAGCAGGTGGCTACTTCGCGGTAGCGGAGGCGTGCTCGGGCGTGAAATTTCTCGTCGCAATGGCGGCACTGTCGGTGCTTGCGGCACATCTGTGCTTCATTCGCTGGTCGCGCCGCATCGCTTTCGTCGTTTTTGCGATGGTCGCCTGCGTTATCGCCAACGGGTTTCGCGCGTTCGCCACCATCTGGATCGCAGGACGCTGGGGAACGGATTTTGCCGCCGGGGCGGATCATGTCATCTATGGCTGGGTCTTCTTCGGCCTCGTGATCGCGGCTGTCGGCTGGATTGCATGGCCATGGTTTGATCGTGACCCTGATGCGGTCAGCATCGATGCGGACCGGCTGATGGGATTTGCCCCGAGCCGTGCTTTCTCGCTTGTTCCTGTTGCATTCGTCGCACTGCTCATCGCTGCCGCTCCCGTCGCATGGGCACAGATAACTGCCGCTAGCGCAGCGGATCTCCCGTTTTTCAATGCGCCCAACGTCACGGGCTACGACACTGCTCCTGGTGGTTCTAGCGACTGGCAACCGCGCTTCGACGGTGCAGATCGCCGCGTCGACGCGCGAATGATTGCGTCCGACCGACGCACCGTCGACATCACGCTGGTTGGCTATGCCCGCCAAGGGGAAGGACGGGAAATCGTCGGTTTTGGGCAGGGCGCAGTCGATCCCGACAGCGACTGGGCGTGGGAACAGGCACTTGCGCCGATTGGCAATGGCCGCGTCGATCGTATTTCGCGCAACGGCCTCAGCCGCGATGTCATGACAATCTATATCCTTGGCGGACGCGTTTTCGGCACCGCGCGCGACGTAAAGATTGCTACGTTACGCGCGCGGCTCACCGGCGGCGATGGCCGGGCCTACGCGTTACTGCTCTCCGTGCCGGGGCCGGACGGGCGCGAGCGGATTGCGGCATTCGTCGCGGCGTCGGGTGGGGTGGAGCCGCTGGCGCTCGCCTTGACGCAGCCAAATCCGGCAGCCCGTTCGCGCTGAGCCGGTACGAGAACCGTCCTCCCTTGCTTCGTTTCGAGAAACAGCACAGGGCTTTGATGAAACGCAGCACGAATGACTGAAGGTCGGGGAAATATCGGTCCATGTGCGGCATTGCCGGTCTTTATCATCCTGAACAGCCCCGCCCGCTGCCAGCTGAGCGTGTCGCAGCGATGCTGGTGCCGATGCGTCATCGCGGCCCCGATGGCGATGGTCTGTGGACCGCACCGGGCGTCGTCTTTGGTCACCTGCGGCTGTCGATCATCGATCTTGCCGGGTCGCCGCAGCCGATGCACTCGGCCGATGATCGCCTGACGCTCACATTCAATGGCGAAATCTACAATTTCAGGACGCTGCGTGACGATCTTGTCGCGCGCGGACATATTTTCAGAACGCAGGGCGATAGCGAAGTCATCCTTGCGGCTTATGCGCAATGGGGCCCCGACTGCCTCAGCCGCCTCGACGGCATGTT
>JANNMK010000089.1:0-6336 GCA_031397785.1 Sphingomonas sp.
GGCCGCACGCTCAGGGATCGCGGTGCGCTCCAGCCCGGCGAAACATCGATGCAGGGCATCATGGCCTATCTGCGCCGCCAACCCGATGGCGGGCGCGCGGTGATGCACGAAAACGGCAGCTGGGTGTTCTTTCGCGAGCTGACCGGAGCAGGGCCATTGGGCGCGCTCGGGCTGCCCGTGGTTGCGAGGGCCAGCGTCGCCGCCGACCCGGCCTATATCCCGCTTGGCGCGCCGGTGTTCCTCGCCATGGACCGCGCCGAAGCCAATGGGCTGTGGATCGCGCAGGACACCGGCGGCGCAATCCGCGGCGCCAACCGGGTCGATACCTTCTGGGGCGCAGGCGACGATGCACGGGCGATTGCGGGCGGGATGAGCGCGCGCGGCGCAGTGCTGCTGCTGCTGCCGGTCGCCAGCGTCGAGCGACTGACCCGACGCTGATGGCGAAGGCGCCGCCAGATCCCGGCGAAACCAACTGGCGCCGCATCAAGGCGACGGTGAAGCCGTTGCGCAAGCTCCCACCCATCGCAGATGGGGGGGTGACCTGGAAGGAGTCGGGGGGGTCACGCGGGGCGAAGCAAACACCAGCCACATTGGCAGCCCCCACCATCCTCCCCAATCTGATCCGCACCCGCCCTCGCGCGGATACGCTCCCCCCTGCTACGCCCCCGCCTGGCGCTCGACTAGCCACCTCCTCTCCTCTAGCCAAAGATTGGGAACGCAATCTGCGCTCCGGCCGCCTGTCCCCCGACATGACCGTCGATCTCCACGGCCATAATCTCGCCGGAGCGCACGCCGCCCTCTCCCGCGCGCTCGACGCAGCCGCCACACAGGGGTTGCGCGTCATCCTGCTCATCGCCGGAAAATCCCGCGGCCCCGACGAAGCCCCCCGCGGCGCCATCCGCCGCGAACTCGAAACCTGGCTAAGCCACAGCCACCACGCGCGGCGGATACTGGCGGTCAGGAATGCGCACCCGAGGCATGGCGGGGCAGGGGCGGTGTATGTGGTTTTGCGGAAACCTCAGTAAAAAGCGAGAATGATAAATGTCCAAAATTGTCGAGCCAAGCGACCTAACAGAAGCTGACATGCGTTTATTTTGCTCGGCAGTGGGTGAGCTCATACTTTGGGCGAGCTTCATTGACACCCAACTTAACAAAGCTCTGCTAAGTATATTTGCCGTTCCAGATCAAAAAATAATTGAGGGAATTTGCGCTCAACTAGATGCAAGAGCTAAGTTAGAACTAGTTAAAAAAAGAGCAAAACTTATCGATACAATAAAATGGCGTGAGCCCATTCTAAATTGGACAAAGCGTGCCGAAATTATAAACGGCTATCGCAACATTGTTGCGCACCACACCGTTCGCATAATTGATGGAAAAATTATACTGCATAGTGACCAACTTTCCAAAATTCTTGGCAAATTATCGATAAGCAACGGAAAGTTAGAAATCAAAGATAAGACTGAAGTGAATGATATATTAAAATGGATCGATATGGCAAAAGAGGTGTATGAAGAAGGAAAGGTGATTATCTACAATCTCGAAAATTTCAGAGCAAAAGTGAATTCTGATAAGCTCTAGATTTTTTCATCTAGTGTGCTTGTGGTGCCCAATGCCCGCTCCACCACCAACCGATACACCGCCACCAACGCATGCAAATCCGCCACCGCCACCGCCTCGTCGCGCTTGTGCATTGTCGCATTATTCAGCCCGAATTCCACAATCGGCCCCAGCACATGCAGGAACCGTGCGTCGCTGGTCCCGCCCGTCGTCGACCGCTCTGGCTCCACCCCCGTGACATCGCGAATCGCGCCAGTGACCAGATCAACCCAAGCCCCCGGCTGCGTCCGGAACGCCTCGCCATAGACCACCGCGCGCACGGCCGCGTCGGGGGCCTCCTCGAGAACCAGCGCCTCAATCATCGCGGCGATATCCGCGCCTTTGTGCGCATCGTTGAAGCGGATCGACAGGCGCGCGCTCGCCTTTGCCGGGATGACATTGCCCGCCGGGTTGCCGACATCGACCGTGGTCGCCTCGATATTGCTCGCCTGAAAAAAGTCATTGCCCTGGTCCAGCACCACCGCGTCGATGCGCGCCAATATCCGCACCAGCCGGGGGATCGGATTGTCGGCCAGATGGGGGTAGGCGACATGGCCTTCCTTACCCGGCACCGTAATCCACATCACGCAGCTGCCGCGCCGTCCGATCTTGACCATATCGCCCAGCCGCGCGACGCTGGTCGGCTCGCCCACCAATATGCAGTCGGGCCGCACGCCCCGCTCGGCCATCCGCTCCATCAGCCGCCTAGTGCCGAATGTCGCCGGGCCTTCCTCATCACCGGTGATGATGAGGCTTAGCGTCCCTGCATCGGCGGGGACCGCGGCGGCGGCGGCGATCCAGGCGGCGATGCTGCCCTTCATATCGACAGCGCCGCGCCCGTAGAGCAGGCCGCCGCCGATTCGCGGCTCGAACGCATCGCCCGCCCAGCCGTCTCCCGCGGGCACGACATCGAGGTGTCCGGCAAAGCCGATATGCGTGCCGCCACTGCCCCTGACTGCGAGCAAATTTTCTACCGGCCCGTCGGGTGCCGCGCCCTCGATAAAGCGTTCGACGGTGAAACCGAGCGGCACCAGCGCGGCTTCGAGCACGTCGAACACTGCGCCGGTGGCGGGTGTCACGCTCTTGGCGGCGATCAGGCGGCTGGTGAGGTCGACCACGTCGACGGGAGAGATGCTGGCCATCGGCCACGGCTAGCCGAGGGCGGGCAGGCTGGGAAGGGGGAGGCGCATCACCGCCATGGCAAGAAGAAGCGCGACTTTTGCGAAAAGCTGTGCTAAGGCTTTGCCATCGGTCGAACTTTGCAATCAAGCGTTCGGCCGACTGGGAGACGGGGCTTTGCCGCCCATCATGCTCCCGCTTGTTCCCCCGGAGCCTTTCTTGGACGATCTCAACCTGTTGTTCCACCGCCAGGGTGTCGCGCGTTTTGCCGCCGACACGGCCGGATCACAGCGCCTGTGTGACAGCCATCGCCGCGAAGCCGCGCATCTCGCGCTCGCCATCGCAGCCTTTGGCGAGCGCCCTTCGCCTGTTTTGCGTCGGCCGCTTCTGGCCTGACGTTCACAAGTTTCGCGTCATGCCGTTCGGGTCGGGCGGTGCATGCGAAAATCTCTTCTTCCGACCCGAACCGCACCCGGCGATCAGCGCCGGGGACGGAACTACCCAAGGAAATCGAAATGCCGATTGGCGCAGTCAAATTCTTCAATGCCGACAAGGGCTATGGCTTCATTGCCCCCGACGACGGCGGCAATGATGCCTTCGTGCACATTTCTGCGGTCGAAGCCGCCGGCATGAGCACGCTGCAACAGAACCAGCGCGTTGCCTATGACCTCGAGCCCGACAAGCGCGGCAAGGTCGCAGCGACCAACCTTCGCGCCGAATAAGCGCTGGCGTCGCCCGTTCTGCTGCACCGGATTGTCGGTGTGCGGGGCGGGCGGCCCGCTTTTTCCCCATGGTTCCCCCGCTGACCCTTATGTGGTCGCCGCTCCAAAAGGACATCCCATGGCCGATACATATGCTTTTTACATGGTTCAGGCCGAAGCTGCCAAGCGCTCCGCCGAAGCCGCGATCCTCGACAATGTCCGCGAAAATTTCGTTCGCGCCGAAGGGGTGTGGCGCAGTCTCGCCGACAAGGCGCAGCGCGTTGCCGATGCGCGCCAGCAGCGTGAGGATGTCGCGGCCGTAGCCCGTGCCGAAGTGCTCGCCGCAACCCAGGCAGCAAATGATGGCGCGCAAGACGATGACGATGATTTCAACGAGGACGAGCGCGAAAGCGCCTATTCCTGATCTTGAAGGGTGGGGCGTGGAGGCCTAGCCTCCCCCTCATGCCCAAAGTCGATCTCGAGGCGATACCGCAGACCAACGCCACCGGCTATCCGGCGCCCTATGATGCGCCGGTGCAAGGTCGCTGGTATCGCCGTCTTGCGCCGCCGACCGGCCTTGCCGATTTCGCCGCCAGCCATGTCACGCTCAGGCCCGGCGCATGGTCGTCGCAGCGCCACTGGCATGATGGCGAGGACGAAATGCTCATGATGATCGCCGGTGAAGCGGTGCTGATCGAGGATAGCGGGCGCACGATCATGCGCGCGGGGGACATCGCCGTCTGGCCCAAGGGCAGTAGCAACGGGCATCACCTGATCAACGAATCGGACGCGCCGTGCGTGTTTGTCGCTGTGGGCGGCGGCAAGGCGCGCGACACCGGCGGCGGGTATTCGGACATCGACATGCTGTTCACGCCCGATGGCTATACCCGCAAGGACGGCACGCCCTATGCGACCGCGCGGATCGCCTGACCGGCATATCTTCCCGGCGTTATTCGATGCGGAACGCCAGCAGGGTTAAGCGCGCCGGGGCGCCCGCATAGACGCCGTGCCCGCGCGCTGCCGACGATCCGAATAGCAGGCCGATGTTGGCGACATCGTCCAGCGCCTCGGCATAGGCTTGCGGCTGGCGAGCGGCGGCCTCTCCCCAGACCGAAATCCATGCCGGGTCGTCAAGCGCGATGGTCATTTCGTGCACCCCTGCCGCGAGCGGCCGGACCGACGATGCCGGCGCGAACCAGCGATAATATTCGCTGCCGCGCCGTGCCCGCCAGTCATCCCCGTTGCGCTGGAAATACAGCGATACCGTGCCGGGCTGATCCGGGGTTTCCTGCGGGAAAAAGCGCGTACCGGGCGCTGCGTCAATACGATAACGCACGGTGATCCGGCGATATCCCGCCAGCGAGCCGGGCCTGAACGTGATATAATGGACATGGCCGGCCTGCGCGCTTCCGACCGGAAAATCGAACGACCATCCGCCGCGCACGGCACGCGGATGGGCGGGCATGTTGACCGAATAATTGCGACCGCGAATGACCGGGCCGATATCCCAGGCCGTCGCGACAGGGCCATCGATGGCCGCCGGGCGATCCCGTTCGACGCGTGCGGTCGCAGGCACCTGGGCAAAGGCTGAGACGAGCACGCCGGCGGCGCAAAGCGGAAAGAACGGGGCGGTGCGGATCATCGGCCGCCTGTGCCAGCAGGCATTTCAACCCAGGCTGAACAACGCGTTCGGCGGCCAGTCATCATCCGGCGGCCGGTCATGACGCGACGGCAGGCTCTTCGAACTTTTCGATCACCCATTCCTCAGCCTGCGCGCCGCCGATCCATTCCTGCATATGCGGGTGGGCGATCACCGATTGCATATAGGGCAGGGCGAAGCGCGGCATCGGCATGCCATAAGTGATGAAACGGGTGACAACGGGAGCGAACATCATGTCGGCCGCGCCCCAGTCACCAAACAGAAATTCGCCTTCGCCGCCGAACCGGGCGCGTGCCTCGGCCCACAATTGCAGGATGCGCGCGACATCGGTCTCGACCTCCGGCAACAGCGGCCCGGGCTGGTTGATGCGGCGGATATTCATGCTGTGATTGCGGCGCAACGCGGCAAAGCTGGCGTGCATTTCCGCTGCCATCGATCGCGCCATGGCGCGTGCGGCGGCGTCTGACGGCCAATAGCCGCGGGTGCCGCCGGTCTTGTCGTCGAGATACTCGACGATTGCCAGGCTGTCCCAGACGACCACATCGTCCCCATCCCACAGGATCGGCACCTTGCCGCCCGATGGCGCGAATTCATCGCCCTCGCGCCGCTTGTCCCAATCCTGATTGTAGAGCGGAACCACGACTTCTTCGAAGGCCAGCCCCGATTGGCGCACCGCCAGCCAGCCGCGCAGGCTCCATGAGGAATAGGCCTTGTTGCCGATGAAGAGTTTCATGCCGGTCGTTCTCCTGATCACCACCTTTCCCCCGGCAAGTCCTGGTGAGGCAGGCGGCACAGCGATGGCGTTGCCTTGCAGCGCCCGCTTATCAATCTGCGGAAACCAGCAAGCTGGCAACCTTCGCTATCCTTTCCCGCAAGGGGAAGAGATGGCTAAATCTCTACCGCCTCCAGCACCGCGCCGCGCAGGTCGGCGATGCCATGGCCGGTTTCTGCCGCCGTCGCCAGCACTTCGGGGTGCGCGGCCGGCCGCTTGCGCACTTCCTGCGCCACCGTATCGGCAGTTTCGGCAAGCACGCTGGGCTTGATCTTGTCACCTTTGGTCAGGACGATGCGATAGCTGACCGCCGCGGCATCGAGCATGTCCATGACCTCACGGTCGACAGGCTTCAGTCCGTGCCGCGCATCGACCAGCACCAGCGTGCGTTTCAGCACCTGTCGCCCGCGCAGATAATCGTTGATCAGATGCCGCCATTTCTTGACGACATCCTTGGGCGCTTCGGCGAAACCATAGCCCGGCATGTC
>JANNMK010000098.1:0-2024 GCA_031397785.1 Sphingomonas sp.
GCTGGCGCGGCCGATGGCGATGTCACGCTCACCGTATTCACCGATTATGCTTGCACCTTCTGCCGGGCCAGCCTGCCCGATCTCGAGCGGCTGCTGCGGGAGGATCCAAAGCTCAAACTGGTGTTCCGCGAACTGCCGATCCTTTCGCCCGACAGCGATGCCGCGGCGCGGCTGGCGCTGGCGGCGGCAAAACGCGGCCGCTATATGGCAATGCACACCGCCCTGTTCGCCACCGGCAATCCCGATGCCGATGCCCGCCGCGACGCCGCGGTCGCGCTTGACGTGCCGAACGACACGGCGGTCACAGCCGATCCGGCTATCGCGCGCGAAATCGACGGCAACCTCGCGCTCGCCCGCGAACTGGGGTTCGACGGGACACCCAGCTGGGTAGTCGGCGACCGGCTGCTGACCGGCGCGGTCGGCTATGACCAATTGCGCGCAGCCGTGGCGCAGGCCCGCGCAAGCTAGGCTTTGATGCCAGAATCCGCTGTCCTACATTATCTGATCCTGCTATGTTCTCAGTGCTGCAAAATGGCTTGCCAGCGATTCGCCTGCGTCCTCGCCAGAGCAGGCAAGGCAATGACCGATTGTGTGACGCGCCTGTCCGGCTGCCGTCTGACAGCGATTTTGGCGTGGACTTAGAGGACTTTCATTTCCAGGCCCCGGTGAATTTGGCGTGGACTTACAGGACTTGCGACGGCGGCACCCGGGAATTTATCCGCATGGTCAAGCGATTACCGCTCCATTGCCCGTCGGCGTGTCGCTAGCTTTTGCGCCCTTGGGCAATGACGAACAGCTCCGGGCTGCCCTTGCGGCTCGATGGCGGTTTGGCGTGCTTTACACTGGTAAAACACTGTTTCAGCCGCTTGAGCAGTGCCCCGTCGGTGCCGCCCTGGAACACCTTGGCAATGAACGTGCCGCCCGGGGCCAGCACATCGATCGCAAATTCCGCCGCTGCCTCGGCCAGGCCCAACGTGCGCAGATGATCGGTCTGCTGGTGACCGACCGTATTGGCCGCCATGTCCGATATCACCAGGTCGGGTGCCCTGCCCAGCGCCTCGGTCAGCCGCGCCGGCGCTGCATCGTCCATGAAGTCCATCTCGAATATCACCACCCCGTCGATCGGGTCGACCGGCAACAGATCGATACCGACGACGCTGGCGGACGGCGCGGTACGCCGCACCACCTGCGCCCAGCCGCCCGGCGCAATGCCCAGGTCGATAACGCTGCGCACGCCTTTGAGGAGGCCGAATTTCTCGTCGAGCTCGATCAGTTTATAGGCGGCGCGGCTGCGATATCCCTCCGCCTTGGCGCGTTTGACATAGGGATCGTTAAGTTGACGCGCCAGCCAGCGCGTCGATTGCGCGGTGCGCTTGCGCGCGGTCTTGACCCGGGTCCGCCCGGCATCGCCCCTGCTTCCGGTCATCGCCCATGTCCCCTGATCAGCGCCCGGGTGTCGCGCGACACGCGTTCGCCTGTTGCATGGGCCTGCATCATCTGCCGCAACACGCCTTCGCGGATACCGCGATCCGCGACGTCCAGCCGGGGCGCGGGCCAGACGTCGACAATCTCTTCCAGCACCGCGCATCCCGCCACGACCAGATCGGCACGTTCGCGTCCGACGCAGGCCAGCGTCTCCCGCTCGGCCAGCGACAACCCGGCCAACCGGCGGCACACCGCGATCAGATCGCTGGTCGCGACATTGAGGCCATCGACCTGCGACCGGTCATAGCTCGGCAGGCCAAGATAGACGCTGGCCAGCGTCGTGACGGTTCCGCTGGTGCCCAGCAGTCTCAAAGAAGCGGGCGCACGTTCGGGAAAATGCGCATCGAACCGCGCCGCGAAACTGCGCACTGCATCGCGTACCTCGGCGCGCATCGCCGCATAGGCGGCGGCGCGCGCGGCCGCCGGTAGAACGCAAACATCCGAGGCGTTTGCCTGCGCCCGCCAGATATGAACGGGCATCTGTTTGTGCTGTTTTTGCGTACCCATCAATAATCTCTTCGTCTGCCACCCGGCAAGCC
>JANNMK010000314.1:0-12696 GCA_031397785.1 Sphingomonas sp.
ATGGTCCCCGGTGTCGAGGGCGGCATGTCGCGCTACAAGGGCGAGACGATGGCGATCTATGACGCGGCGATGGCGCACAAGGCCGATGGCACGCCGCTGGTGGTGGTCGCGGGCAAGGAATATGGCACCGGCAGTTCGCGCGACTGGGCGGCGAAGGGCACCAATCTGCTGGGTGTCCGCGCGGTAATCGTCGAAAGCTTCGAACGCATCCACCGCTCCAACCTCGTTGGCATGGGCGTGCTGCCGTTGCAATTCGTCGACGGGGCGACGCGCGAGACGCTGGGCCTGACCGGCGACGATGTCTTCACCATCACCGGGGTCGCGGACCTTCAACCGCGCCAGAGTGTGGCGGTGACTGTGACGCGCCTCGAAGGCAGCAGCTTCAGCTTCGACACATTATGCCGCATCGATACCGCCAACGAGCTGGAGTATTTCCTCAACGGCGGGATTTTGCACTATGTGCTGAGGAAGTTGGCGGCCTGATCCGGACGATGGCGGCGCTCGAACCGGCATCGCGGGTCGCCGTTTCGGACGGCGGGTTGACCGCAAGCTTTGATCCCGACTGGAATATCTGGAACCCTGGCCGGTACAGCGCACATATGGTCGCAGGACGGGCGGTTAATCGCCAGCGGTGGCGGTCAATGCCTGATCGTTCCGCTAAAGGGATAAGGTGAAATCAGCATCAGCAGCCAATCTCGAATCGACGGCATGAGAGGCAAAAGGCCATGATTAATCCTCTGCT
The DNA here is from genome assembly GCA_031397785.1 of Sphingomonas sp. Taxonomy (GTDB): domain Bacteria; phylum Pseudomonadota; class Alphaproteobacteria; order Sphingomonadales; family Sphingomonadaceae; genus Sphingopyxis. The sequence continues at coordinate 743 of JANNMK010000314.1, forward strand.
TATCGAGATCGTCGGCTGGATGGCTGCGGCGATCATCCTTGCCAGTTATGTCCTGCTATCGCTCGGCAGGCTGGAGCCGCGCGGGGCGGTCTATCAATCGATGAACGTCGTCGGAGCCGCCGGGTTCGTGCTCAACTCGGGTTACAATGGCGCGCTGCCGTCCGCCGGACTCAACATCATCTGGGCAATGATGGGGCTGTTCACGCTGTGGAGCGTGTGGCGGGCGCGAAAAGCTGCTGGGGAGCCCACCGGTTGATCCGTCATTGCGAGCGCAGCGAAGCAATCCCGAGCGGCGCTGCGCAAACTCTGGATTGCTTCGCTGCGCTCGCAATGACGAGGGTAGGTCCGAGACACGCCGCCTGCCGCGCTATCGATTGGCATTTCCGCCAGAAATCGTCCCCCGGACGATTTCTACTTCGGCGGAAATGGTGGGCGCTGACGGGCTCGAACCGCCGACCCTCTCGGTGTAAACGAGATGCTCTACCAACTGAGCTAAGCGCCCGCGTGCGGGACCCCGCCAATGCCATTGCGGGTTGGCAAAGGCAAGCCGTCACCGCCGTTTCACCCGGTCAGATGGCCAGCCGCGCCTCGCTCAGCCGCGCGAAATAGCGATGCATGGCTTGCGTCGCGGCATCGGAGAGAGTGACGAAAATCCGCCGTCCGTCATGCACATCGGCCTGCCGTTCGAAAATGCCGGTGTCGGTCAGCGTCTTGATCCAGCGCAGCGCAGTGGTCGCCGGCACGGCAGCGGCGATGCACAGGCTCGACACCGATACCCGGCCCCGGTCGAGTTTGGCGGCGTAAAGATCGAGCAGCATGTCCCACGCCGGATCGGCGAACAGTTCGGGGTCGAACAGTTCGTCCCGCAACCGTCGCTGGCGGATCACGGTGCGAACGTCGCGCGCCGACACCGTTGCCACCGCGATGTCGCGAGCCGGTTCTGCGCCATAGGATCGTGCTGCGGCGTGGACATGATGATCCTCGATGAACGGGCTGGGCGGTTCGCGCGATCCATCGGTGCCGCCATCCATGCTGAGCCGCGCCAGCATCCGCGAAATCCGCTGCACTTCGTCCTGCAATTGTTCGATCTGCCGGTCGCGCGCTTCGGTAACCGGCGCGTGCAGAACCGCGCGATCGCGTGCGGCATGACGCGCCAGCACGGCGACGACATCGGCCTCCTGCGGGGCAACGACGATCGTCGCGTCGCGATACCCGTCGAACGCATCCCACGCCGCATCGAGCAGAGACAGCGGCACCGCCACGACCAGCGACAGCGCCTCGTCCTCGGCGCGCCGTCGCAACGCCGGAAAATGACGGGCATCGCGCTCCTGGGCCGCCGACACCCATATCAGCCGGGCAGACAGTGCCGGATCGCCATCGAGCGCATCGATGGCGGATGCAGTCACGCGCTGATCGAGGGCAGCGACGGCGCGCGCCAGCGCCACCGGAACAGCCCCGTCGGGGGTGAAACAGGCGACATCGTTCAGCGCCATGCCGGGCCAGTCATTCGTCATGGCGAGAACAGTATCGAATTTGCCAGTGGAAGTCGCGCGCTGATCGAACATTGTTTCGGCCCCATAATCGTTACTGAGGCGTTCCGTAGCGAATCGCCCCGATTCCGACCAACGAATGCGGCACCGATCAGGCACCATAATGGATGCGATCGGGAGCGCGGGCCAGTAAAACCGGGGTTTCGACGCGACCTGGCGGCATTAGTCCAACCGTTATGGATGCGATTTGCCACCATGGCCGGTCCGCTACGGCACCGTATCCGCAGTCACAGCGGGGTGAATCCGTCCGCCATCGCCAGCAGTACCGCCCACTCATCGGCGCGAACCGGGGCAACCGACAGGCGCGACTGGCGGATCATCGCCATATCCTGCAACCCCGGCTCGCGCTTGATCGCCGCCAGCGTCACCGGCCTGTTGAGAATCGCCTTGGGCTGCACCTTGACTGCGACCCATCGCGTGCCTTCGGCTTCGGTGGGGTCGGGAAAGGCAGCCGCGCTGATCGTCATGATGCCGACCGCTTCCTTGCCGATGTTGCTGTGATAAAATAGCGCCTCGTCGCCGACCCGCATGGTTTTGAGGTGCAGCGCGGCGGCATGGTTGCGCACCCCGTCCCACGTCCCTTCACCCTCACTGCACAGCGTGTCCCAGCCATAGACGTCGGGTTCGGATTTCATCAGCCAATAGGCCATTGCCGTCATTCTCCTGTGGCTGTGCCCAGCCAGCGATCGAGCACATAGACACTGCCGTTGCCAGTGGCGATGTCCTGCGTGCCCATTGTCGCGATCGCGCCATTGGGGGCGGTAACCAGTATCTGATCGCCGATGCTGGAAAAGGTCAGCGTGCCGCCGCGAGACGCCAGTCGCGCGGTTCCGCCTCCATCGACGATCATCTGCCGCAATTCTTCCGCGCGCACCGCAGGCGACAGGATATGCAGATCGATGGTCCGGCCCAGCAGCTGACGATTTTCCGGGGCGAACACCGCAGCGCGCGTTTCTGGTGCCAGCCGGGCAAAGGCGGTGTCGCGCGCCGCCAGCAAGGTGACCGGCGCACGCGTGTTCAGCGCGGCGGCCCGCCCGGTTTCGGTCAGCGCGCGCCGCATCGCGGTAAATTCGGGCAGGCGGGCGATGGCGGCCAATACAGTGGCAGGCTCCGACGCCGCTGCAGGACGGTTCGGCGTATCGAGCGGCGCAGCCGTCGGCTCCGGCGTGCAAGCGGTCAGCACAAGTGCGATTCCCGCGGCCAGTGCGACCGCCATTGCCGGGCCGATAGATTTCGCTCTCACAGCCTCTTTGCCTCATCCGTTGGCGGCGCTATCTGGGGACAACCCCCACGCCGCCTGTGCAGCGCGCCTTGTCAGGAAAATGCTTATGTCCGCAAGTGTCCCCGTCATCTCGATGACCGCGCTCGATGCCGATGAATTCGCCCGCAGCTTTGGCGGCTCGTTCGCGCGCTACGGCTTTGCGATGATCACCGATCATGGTCTCGACCCGCTTCTGGTCGAGCGCGCCTGGGATATGACCCGGCAGTTTTTCGCCTTGCCCGAGGAGGAGAAGCGCGCGCTGCGTATTCCGGGGCAGGGCGGCGCGCGCGGCTATACCCCGTTCGGCACCGAAATTGCCAAGGGCGCCGCCCATGTCGACCTCAAGGAATTCTGGCATGTCGGGCGCGATCTGCCCCATGGCCATCCGCTGTCCGCCAGCCAGCCCAACAACATCTGGCCCGACAGGCCGGCGGGATTCCGCGAAACATTCGAGGCGATGTTCGCCGAATTCGACCGTATCGGCGCGCAGCTGCTGTCAGCTATCGCCCGCTATCTCGAACTCGTGCCCGACTGGTTCGACGAGTCCGTGCGCGACGGCAACAGCGTGCTGCGACTGCTGCATTATCCGCCGGTGCAGGGATCGCCCAGCGGCATCCGCGCCGAAGCGCATGAAGACATCAACCTCATCACCATGCTCCTCGGCGCCGAAGAAGCGGGCTTGCAGATTCTTGAGCCTGATGGCAGCTGGCTGGCGGTCAGCCCACCGCCGGGTGCGCTGGCGGTCAATGTCGGCGACATGCTGCAACGCCTCACCAACCACCGCCTGCCATCGACCACCCACCGCGTCACTAACCCCGACGTGGGACGGGCAAGCCATGCGCGCTTCTCGATGCCATTTTTCCTGCATCTGCGCTCTGATTTCGAGATCAAGACGCTGCCGGGATGCGTCACTGCCGATGCTCCCGATCGCTATCCCGAACCGATCCTCGCCGATGAGTATTTGCAGCAGCGGTTGCGGGAGATCGGATTGAAGGCCTGAACGTTAGAGATGCGCGAAATCGCGGTCATAGCCGGTCAGGTTCGCGCCGCCGTCCACGAACAAAGTCTGGCCCGTGATGCTGTCGGCTGTTGCCAGAAAGAGCACTGCGTCGGCGATATCGGCAGGGGTGGAAAGGCGGTCTAGCGGCATCAGGGTCGCCATCCGCTCCATCCGGCCATCCTCATAATCCGGCGCGGGCAGGGTCAGGCCCGGTGCGACGGCGTTGACGCGGATGCGCGGGGCACAGGCCAGCGCGAGCGTGCGGGTCGCCTGCCACAGCGCCTGTTTGGACAGCGTATAGGCGATCTGGTCGGGCACCGGATTGCGAATGCGCTGGTCGAGAATGTTGACCACCGCGCCGCCTGCCCCGCTCGCGACCAGCGCCTGGGTCAGCAGCACCGGCGCGGTCAGATTGGCAGCCATCGCCGCATCGAGGCTCGCCCGGTCGAGCGCGTCGATCGCTCCTTCGGCAAACAGCGATGCGTTGTTGACGATCAGGCTCGGCGCGCGGCCGAATTGCCGGGTCACCTGCGCGAACAATGTTTCGGCCGCGCCCGCCTCGGCGAGGTCGGCGCAGACTATTGCATGCTCGACCCCGGCCGCCGCAATCGCCGCCATCAGGTCGGCATCGGGGGCCTTTGCGCTGCGCCGGTGCAGTGCCAGATCGTAACTCGCACCGGCGAGCCGTGCCGCGATCACCGCGCCGACCCGGTGCAGCCCGCCGGTGACGAGCGCCAGCGGGCGCAAGCCGCTCACCCGCGCGCATCCCGCGTTGGCCGCGCCCTGGTCATGGTGATGCCGATGCGTTCGTTAGCCTCGGCGATGGCAAGTTTGACGATGCTGATCGTCACGGCACTCACCCGCTCGTCCTGCAGGAATATCGTCCCCATGATATGCTCGGCCACTGCCTCGATCAGCGTGAAGTGCACATCTTTGGGCAGGCCGTCGGTCGCCGCCCATTACAGGTCCCTATAGGATTGGGATGCCGACAATGGGGTGTCCGGCGCATAATGGTCGGCCATCGCCAGATCGGCGATGATGCCGATGCGCAGCGGCTGCGGCAGATGCGTCTCCTCCGAATAGACACCGGTCAGCACATCGACCTCCAGGTCATGCACTTCGAGGATCAGGCGGTCGGTCGGCTGCGGCACGGGCTTGGCAATCTTTGATGAAGCGGGCCCACGCATATCGACAGTCGACGCGCGTCCCCCTAAAGGCCGCTGCCCTTAACCGAGGAACCTGCGCTGGTCGAGATCAAACCCCTGTCCGTTGTCGACCGGTCGGCAATCGAATCGCTGCTCGACGCGGCGTTCGGCACGGACCGCCATTCCCGCACCGCTTATCGGCTGCGCACCGGCACATTGCCCATGGCACCGCTCAGCTTTTCGGCATGGCAGGATGGCGCGCTGGTCGGCACGCTGCAGTGCTGGCCGGTCGCCCATGTATCGGACTGGCTGCGCACGCCGCTGGTGATGGTCGGCCCGGTCGCGGTCGACCCTGCGCATCAGCGCAGCGGAGTTGGCCGCACGCTGATGGCGGCCTTGATCGATGCCGCAGATCGCTGTGCCGATGGCGCACTGATGATGATCGGCGATCCTGACTATTATGGCCGGTTCTTTGGCTTTGCCGCCGACGCCACCGCAGGATGGACGGTTCCCGGCCCGGTCGAGCGTCATCGGCTGCTGGCGCGCCGCGCCAACGGTTTTTCTGCGCCAGTGTCAGCCGGCGCAATCGTGCCGGATGCAGCGCGCGCACGCTAGCCCCCTTGCCCCGCCCGCGCCGCTACGCCACATCTCGACCATGACTTCGTCGATCCAACCGCCGGTTCCTGATTTCACTGCGACGCCGCTCGACGCATTGATGCAGTGGATCGACGGCGATGGTCTGCCGCCGGTAGATCGCTGGCATCCGCAGCGCGAGGCCAGCATCGATATCCGCATCATGGCCGATGGCCGCTGGTTTCATGAAGGCGGCGAAATCACCCGTCCCGCCATGGTCCGGCTGTTCAGCCGCATCCTGCGCCGCGAAGCCGATGGCAGCTATGTGCTGGTCACTCCGGCGGAAAAGCTGGCGATCATCGTCGATGATGCGCCGCTGATCGCGGTCGAAGCGCGGATCGAGGGGGAAGGCGCGGCCCAGGTCATTGCCTTGCGCCTCAATACCGGTGCGATGGTCATCGCCGGGGCCGATCACCCGCTTACCCTGCGCGATGGTCCGGCCGGAGTGCTGCCCTATCTGCGCGTCAGCGGGACCCGGATGCGCCCGATAGAGGCGCGGCTGACCCGCAGCGTCTATTACAGCCTCGCCGAAATCGCCGATGACCAGGGCCATATCGTCAGCAACGGGGCGAGTTTCGCGCTTGGTGCGGTCGAATGAGCGCGGCGCAGACCAGCCTCGATTCTCCACTCGAGCAGCGCATCGCTGCGCTGCTCGAGCGGGCCGGCGCCGACGGTCCATTGCACGCCGGCGACACCGACTGGCAGGATGATGCACGGCATGGATCATCGGCATCGGCCACCGCTGCCGCCGTGCTGGTCGCATTCGTCGATCGCCCGCGACCGACGATATTGCTCACCCGTCGTCAGGCGCATCTGCGCAGTCATTCAGGGCAGGTCGCCTTTCCGGGGGGGCGCGCCGATGCAGACGATGCCGATATCATCGCCACCGCATTGCGAGAGGCGGAGGAGGAAGTGGCCCTGCCGCGAGGCGCGGCGCGCGTGCTCGGGACCATAGCGCCCTATCGCACCATCACCGGTTATCATGTTACCCCGGTGCTTGCCGTGATTCCACCCGATCTGCCGCTGGTGGCGCATGTCGGCGAGGTCGCCCACCTGTTCGAGGTCGCCTGCGATCATCTGTTCGACCCTGCCAACCAGCAGCGCGAGAGCGCGCTGTGGGGTGGCGGCACTCGCCATTACTGGCAGATCGACAGCGAGGGCGAACGCATCTGGGGCGCGACGGCGGCGATGCTGCGCAACATCGGCGCGCTGCTCGGTCTTGATGCGAACCCGTCGGCGCTCAACCGGCCACCGCGGCCATGACCACTCTCCCCGCAGCCGCGTGGCGCAGCGACCCGGCGCTGGCGCAGTTGCTCGCCGCGCTCGGCGACGATCCCGCTGTCACCCGTGCGGTTGGCGGCGCGGTGCGCGATACGCTGGCCGGACTGGCGGTATCGGATGTCGATCTCGCCACCCGGCTGCGGCCCGACGAGGTCGTCGCCCGGCTGCGCGCGGCGGGACTGAAAGCGGTACCGACCGGCATCGCCCATGGCACAGTCACCGCGGTCGCCAGCGGACGTCCGTTTGAGGTCACCACGCTGCGCCGCGACCTCGCCGCCGATGGCAGGCATGCCATAGTCGCCTTTTCCGACGATTGGGCAGAGGACGCCGCACGCCGCGATTTCACGATCAACGCGCTCTATGCCGATCCCGTCTCCGGTCAGGTTTTCGATCCGGTCGGCGGCCTCGCCGATCTTGCCGCACGGCGGGTGCTGTTCATCGGCGATGCAGCGGCGCGGATCGACGAAGATCATCTGCGCATCATGCGCTGGTTCCGCTTTCTCGCGCGCTTCGGTGATGGTGCGCCGGACGATGCGACCTTCGCCATTGTCGCCGGGCGCGCGGCAAAGCTGCGCGGATTGTCGCGCGAACGGATTGCCGATGAACTTCTGCGGATACTCGCCCTGGCCGATCCTGCCCCGACCATCGCGCTGATGGAACAGGCCGGCGTACTCGGCGAAATCGTGCCGGAGGCGCTGCCCGGTGCAGTGGCGCGCCTGGCTGCGCTGGTGGTGCGTGAGACCGCCTGTGCGCTCGCAGCCGATCCGGTGCTGCGACTGATCGCGCTGCTACCGACAAATCCGGGCATAGCCGAAACCATCGCGTCGCGCCTCAAGCTCGCCAATCGCACCCGCAAACGGATCGCGGTCGCCCGGGGCGGCGCGGTCGAACCGCCTGTCCGCAGCATGGCCTATCGCATCGGTGTCGAGGGCGCGCGCGACCGGCTATTGCTTGGCCCCGCCGACCCCGCCGCCGCACTGGCCGCGCTCACCGACTGGAGCCCGCCACGCCTTCCCGTCGGCGGCGGTGATCTTGTGGCGATGGGAGTAGCCCCGGGCCCCGACGTCGCCCGGCTGCTTGGCGAAGTGACGACACGCTGGCTGGATGCGGATTTTCCGGATCGCAATGGCGCGCTCGCCATCGCGCAAAAAACGATTCGCGCCTGCCTGCCCGATTAGCGTTCTGACCCTGGATCGCCGCCGCGGCTCAGCGCTGGTGCGATCGCCGCCATGCATCGAATGCGGCATCTGCGGTCAGCGGGCGGGAAAACAGATAGCCCTGGCCCGTATCGCAACCGATCGCTGCGACTTGCTGCGCCACGGTCTCGGTTTCGATGCCCTCTGCCGTGGTCCTCAGCCCCAATGCCTCGCCCAGTCGCTGGATGGTGCGGACGATAGCGAGGCTGTCGCTTGAGGTGTCGATGCCGGCGACCAGGCTGCGGTCGATCTTCAGCGTGTCGATCGGCAGCCGTTGCAGGCTGGCGATGTTGGAAAAGCCGGTGCCGAAATCATCCATCGCGATGCGTACGCCCAATTGGGTGAGGGCGCGCAGCACGCTGTCCGCGGCGTCGCTGTTTTCGACTACGCAGGATTCGGTAACTTCGATCATCAGCCGCGTTCCCGCGACCCCGGTTTGCGCCATCGCCTGTCCGACCGCCGCGACGATATCGTCGCGCGCCAGCTGGATGGGGGACAGGTTGATCGACATGTGCACCGGCACTTCGCTGCCATGGTCATCGTCCCACGCCGCCAGCGTCGCCATCGCCTTGGCCAGCACGCGGCGGCCCAGCGGGACGATCAGCCCGCTGTCTTCGGCAATCGGCACGAATTCGGCAGGCGAAATCGCCTTGCCCATGTGCATCCAGCGGGCCAGCGCCTCGAACCCCGTGATCCGCCGCGTCTTCATATCGACCAGCGGCTGGAACGCGAGGTCGATGGCATCCGCCTCGATCGCCGCGCGGAGCGCGGTTTCGCGGTCGAACCGCATGTGCATCCGTGCCAACGCCACCGGCTCGTAGAAACTCAGCATGTTGCTGCGCTTGGCCTCTTTCAGCGCAATCTGCGCCTGGCGCAGCAATTCCGGGGCATCGACCTCGCCATGGCCGACGACAGCGCCAATGTCGGCGATACCGCCAATCGCGCAGTCGATATTGATCTTGAGGTCGCCGATGCGGAACGGATCGTCGAACACCCGCGCCATCCGCTCTGCCAGCATCGCTGCGCCGTTTTCATGCGGCCGTATGGAACACAGGATGGCGAATTCATCGCCGCCGATCCGCGCCAGCAAATCCGGCCCGCGCATCTGCTGGCGCAGTCGCCGCGCCACGGTCAGGATCAATTCGTCGCCGGCCAGCGCACCGATACTTTCATTGACCCGGCTGAAACGCTTGAGGTCGAGCACCAGCAGCGTCAGCGCCTCATCATCGGGCAGCGGCGTCCGCAGCCGCTGTTCGATCAGTTCGCCAAACCCGCCGCGATTGGGGAGGCCGGTCAGACTGTCGGACAATAGCTCGCGCCGCAGATTGGCTTCGCTGCGTGACAGCACGGTGCGGTCGATCAGGCTCAACAGCACCGCGGAATCGCCCAGCGGACGCACCGCAACTTCGTAAACGCGGGCCTGGAAGCCGCCCTGATCCCAGACGAACGCGGCATCGGCACACTGGCCGCTCAGCACGTCCCGGCAGGCAGCGAATATCGATGCCGCTACGGCATCGTCGGCGATGCGTGTCGCCCAGTCGCCATAATGTTTGGCAAAGCGGGCATTATGCTGCGTTACATCGGGCTTGCCGCCACGCCAGCGGACGATGGCGGCAGCATGTGGCAGTGCCTCCAGCCACAGGCCATCGGCCGCATCGCTGCGTTGCCCTGCCAATCTGGTTTGCGATGCCGCATCATCTGGTGTGATGCGTGCTGCTCGTGCTGAACCCATGACCATGGCATAGCGCAGCAAGCGTGAAGATTGGCTTAGCCGGTAAAGCGGTTGTCGCGCGGGAATCCGCTTGGTGCCATCCGCCCGGCCGCACCGCGCGCAGTGCGCCATGCGCTGAGGTCGCTTTCGGTCCGCGTGCGACCGCTGTCGCCGCCCATTGCCCAGCTCAGCCCGTCGGCCAGCGCTATCGTCATCGCATCGGCCAGCCCGCCATCACGATACCGTTGCAGCATTACCCCCTGGCCGCGAGCCATCACCGGCAATTCGGACAGCGGGAATACCATCAGCTTACGATTGTCGCCGACCACCGCGACATGATCATGGCCTTGGCGGATCGGCCGCACGACGTTCAATCTGGTGTCAGTCTTCAGATTGACGACCTGCTTGCCCTTGCGCGTTTCGGCGAGCAGATCGGCCGTGGAGACGACAAATCCGTGCCCGCTGGTCGATGCGACGAGCAGATTGCTGTCCGCCGCCGCTGCCAGCATCGCGATGATACCGCCACCGGCATCGTCGATGTCGGCCATCAACCGCACCGGCTCGCCAAAGCCGCGCCCGCCGGGCAGCCGGTCGGCGGGTAAAGTATAAAACCGACCGTTGGCCGCCGCGATCAGGATTTTGTCGGTGGTCTGGGCGTGGATCGCAAAGGCCAGCGCGTCGCCTTCTTTAAAGATCAGCTTGGCCTTGGCGGCTTCATCGATATGGCTGCGCATCGCGCGGATCCAGCCGCGCTGCGACAGGATCACCGTCACCGGCTCGCGCTCGATAAATGCTTCGATCGAAATTTCGCGCGCCGGGGCCGCCTCGGCTATCGTCGTCCTGCGCCGTCCCAGCACCGTTTCAGGGCCATAGGTTTCGCGCAATTTGCCAAGGTCGCGCTTCATCCGGCTGCGCTGCCGCGCCGGGCTGTCGAGCAGCGCGGCAAGCTCTGCGCGCTCCTTGTTGAGCGCCTCCTGCTCGCGTTTCAGCTCCATTTCCTCGAGCCGGCGCAGCGAGCGCAGCCGCATGTTGAGGATCGCCTCGGCCTGCCGGTCGGTCAGCGTGAATTCGGCCATCAGCACGGGCTTCGGCTCATCCTCGGCACGGATGATGGCGATCACCCGGTCGAGGTTGAGGTAGGCGATGATAGAGCCCGCGACCAGCTCCAGCCGGTCGTTGATCTTGTCGATGCGGTGCTGGGTGCGGCGCACCAGCACTTCGAACTGGTGAACCAGCCATTGTTCCAGCACCGTCTTCAACCCCAACACGCGCGGCGTGCGCGTCGCGTCGAGGACGTTGAGGTTCAAGGAAAAACGGCTTTCGAGGTCGGTCAGCCGATAGAGGCTCTCGATCAGCACATCGGGGTCGACATTGCGGCTTTTGGGGATGAGGACGATGCGTACATCCTCGGTCGATTCGTCGCGCACATCTTCGAGGATCGGCAGCTTTTTATCAGCGATCAGCTGAGCGATCTGCTCGATCAGCTTGCCCTTGGCGACGCCATAAGGAATTTGCGTCACCACCAGCTGCCAAGCGCCCGGGCCGTCCGCTTTTTCCGGCGCATCGGCAAACCGTGCCCGCACTCGAAAGCTGCCGCGTCCGCTGGCATAGGCCGCCATGATCGTCGCAGGCGGATCAACGATCAGCCCGCCGGTCGGCAGGTCCGGGCCCTGCACCAGCGTCATGATTTCCTCGAGCCCGGCGTCGGGCTTGTCGATCAGCAGCATCGCGGCATCGAGGATTTCGGCAACATTATGCGGCGGGATGTTGGTCGCCATCCCCACTGCGATACCGCTCGCACCATTTGCCAAGAGGTTGGGGAATAGCCCGGGCATCACCTCGGGCTCTTCATCCTCGCCATTATAGGTCGGTTTATAGTCGACCGTGCCTTCGTCGAGTCCGGCCATCAGGTCGATCGCGACGCGCGTCAGCCGCGCCTCGGTATAGCGAAACGATGCGGCATTATCGCCGTCGATGTTGCCGAAATTGCCCTGGCCGTCGACCAGCGGATAACGCAGCGAAAAATCCTGCGCCAGCCGGACCATCGCCTCATAGAGGGCACTGTCGCCATGCGGATGATATTTGCCCATCACCTCGCCGACGATGCGCGCCGATTTCTTGTGCGCCTGCGCCGGGTCGAGCCGCAACTGCCGCATCGCCCAGAGGAGGCGGCGATG
>JANNMK010000147.1:0-3158 GCA_031397785.1 Sphingomonas sp.
CCTGGCGCGAGTCGAGGCCGCGGTCGGCATGAAGTTCGGCGACCACCGCAAGCCGCTGCTGGTCTCGGTCCGTTCCGGCGCGCGCGTCTCGATGCCCGGCATGATGGATACCGTGCTCAACCTGGGGCTGAACGATGCGACGGTCGAGGGGCTTGCCGCGGCATCCGGCGATGCACGGTTTGCGTGGGACAGCTATCGGCGTTTCATCCAGATGTATGCCGATGTCGTGCTCGGCATCGACCATCATCTATTCGAAGAAGCGCTGGAGGTCGGCAAGGAAGATCGCGGCTATTATCTTGATACCGAAATGGTGGCCGAAGACTGGCAGGCATTGGTCGCGGAATATAAATCCATCGTTGCAGCCGAACTGGGCCGTCCGTTCCCGCAGGATGTGAATGATCAATTATGGGGCGCGGTCGGCGCGGTGTTCGATAGCTGGGAAAGCGACCGGGCCCGCGTCTATCGTAGGCTCAACGGCATCCCGTCCGAATGGGGCACCGCAGTCAACATCCAGGCGATGGTGTTCGGCAACATGGGCGACACATCGGCAACCGGCGTCGCCTTCACCCGCAATCCATCGACCGGCGAACGCGCCTATTACGGCGAATGGCTGGTCAATGCCCAGGGAGAGGATGTCGTCGCCGGCATCCGCACCCCGCAATATCTCACGCTCGCTGCGCGACAGCAGGCCAATGCGAAGCCGCTGTCGATGGAGGAGGCGATGCCTGCGGCCTATGCGGAGCTGGCCGCAGTGTTCGACCGGCTAGAGACGCATTACCGCGACATGCAGGATATCGAATTCACTGTCGAACGCGGCAAATTGTGGATGCTGCAAACCCGCAGCGGCAAACGCACTGCCAAGGCGGCGCTCAAGATGGCGGTCGATATGGTCTCGGAGCGGCTGATCGACGAACGCCAGGCCGTGCTGCGGATCGACGCGCACGCGCTCGACCAGCTGCTCCACCCGACGCTCGATCCGGATGCACCGCGCGATGTCATCGCGCGCGGGCTGCCCGCTTCCCCCGGTGCGGCATCGGGCGCGATCATGTTCGATGCGGACAGCGCGCAAAAACGCGCCGCCAATGGCGATGACGTCATATTGGTTCGCATTGAAACCAGTCCGGAGGACATCCACGGCATGCACGCGGCGCGGGGGATATTGACTGCGCGTGGCGGCATGACCAGCCATGCAGCGGTGGTCGCTCGCGGCATGGGACGGCCGTGCGTATCCGGTGCGGGCAGCCTGTCGATCGACATGGCGGCGCGGGTCCTGCGCGTCGGCGGGCGCGAATTGCGCGAAGGCGATGTCATCACCCTCGATGGATCGGCAGGCGAAGTCATCATGGGCCGTGTGCCGACCGTCGAGCCCGAGCTGGTTGGCGATTTCGGTACCTTGATGGTGTGGGCCGACGGCGCGCGGCGGATGCGGGTGCGAACCAATGCCGAAACGCCGGACGATTGCCGGGTTGCGCGGCAATTCGGTGCGGAGGGCATCGGCTTGTGCCGGACCGAACATATGTTTTTCGACGCCGGCCGCATCACCGCGGTGCGGCAGATGATCCTGGCGGCAGACGAGGCTGGGCGGCGCGCCGCGCTCGCCAAACTGCTGCCTGAACAGCGCAGCGATTTTGCCGAAATTTTCACGATCATGGCCGGTTTGCCATGCACGATCCGTCTGCTCGACCCGCCGTTGCACGAGTTCCTGCCCATCCGCGAGGAGGATTTTGCGGAAGTCGCGCAGGCGGCGGGGATCGACGTCGAGACGCTGAAACAGCGCGCGAGCGAACTGCATGAATTCAACCCGATGCTGGGCCATCGCGGCTGTCGGCTCGGCGTAACCTTCCCGGAAATCTATGAAATGCAGGCGCGCGCGATATTCGAGGCAGCATGCGATGTCGCAGCCGCCAGCGGAGAAGCGCCTATCCCTGAAGTGATGATCCCGCTGGTTGCCACAAAACGCGAGCTCGATCTGATGAAAGCGGTGGTCGATGCCGCAGCACAAGCGGTGTTCGCCGAAAAGGGCCGCCAGGTGGATTATCTGGTCGGCACGATGATCGAGCTTCCCCGTGCCGCGCTGATGGCCGGCGATATCGCGAAAAGCGGAGAGTTTTTCAGTTTCGGTACCAATGATCTGACACAGACCACCATCGGTATCAGCCGTGACGATGCGGCAAAATTCCTGTCGACCTATGTCGACAAGGGCATTTTTGCTGCCGATCCGTTCGTCAGCCTGGACATCGAGGGGGTCGGCCAGCTGATCGAACTGGCAGCGGACCGGGGCAGGGCGGCTCGGCCGGATATCAAGCTTGGCATTTGCGGCGAGCATGGTGGCGACCCGGCGAGCATCGATTTCTGCGAGAAAATGCGCCTCGATTACGTCTCGGCTAGCCCGTACCGCGTACCGATCGCCCGGCTGGCGGCGGCCCAGGCAGCTCTGCGAAAAAACTGAGCGATGGCATCCGCGATTCCTGGAAGGAAATTGCGGTCGTGCAAGCGGATCAGAGCAAGATCGGTCTGGTTGCCCATCGTCACAGCATCAGTCGCCTGAATGCTGGCACGTGCTGAAGCTGAGGGCAGAGAGCGGATAGATGCTGCGCCAGTTAATGCCATGAGCGATGAAATGGTCAGCATGGTCGACACTTTTCCATGGGACATTCGCGCACAAGATGATGGCGACGGCCGCAATGAATGCGAGGGCACCGACGCGCCTGTGGCTTGAACCGAGAATCGCCAGCACAGGCGTGAAAAGGAGTTGCGCGGTCTGCCATCGCCTCCTATCAGCGCGGCTCCAAAGTGTGCGCCCGTAGCTCAGCTGGATAGAGCATCAGACTACGAATCTGAGGGTCGGACGTTCGAATCGTTCCGGGCGCACCATTTCCTTTTTTCGAACGTCTATCGCCGCTGTGTGCGGCTTTTCCGTATGTCGTGCTAAGTATTTTCATAATCGAGTTCTCCCCTTGTTCTTATAGAACAAATGCGATACGAAACTTCGTGTCGTCGCCGCGTTGCAGCGCCTCGGCAATGTCTCTAGATGGGAAAGGCCTTATCCATGGCAGCGCAACTCAAGGTGGTCGAAGACAAGATGGCAGCAGGTAATGCAGAACGCACACGCGCGCTTGAAGCGGCGTTGGCGCAGATCGATCGTGCTTTCGGCAAAG
>JANNMK010000030.1:0-7187 GCA_031397785.1 Sphingomonas sp.
AGAGAGCGCAGGAGCAGTCGGCACCATCAGGGTGGCGGCCGCGATGGCAAACAGGGTCTTAGTCATGGGAATATCCTTTCTCATGTCTGTTGGAATCGATGGGAGAACGTTCCGACTATGGCATCGGGTCCATGAACGGCACGAAAAACCGCCGTTCATGGCAGCGAAAGATTGCACAGAAGGCGGCTGGCCAAGCGCAGATTTGCGCGGCGCGTCGTAAAAGCCCGGGCCTCTGCGGCCGGGATCGCTGCGACGAACCGTTGCCACCTTACGACTGGCCGCTTACCGGTTTTTGACATGACGCAGCGTGGATCAGGGGGAAAGCGATGCGTTCGATCATGAAAGGCGTCGTGCTGCCCTATTCGGCATGGCGCTGATCGATCTTGGCATCGGCGCGTTATTGAGCGACGAGTTCGACGAGGTCACGTAATCGTCGATGGCAATCTAGGCAATATCGCTATTATTTCGGGTTGCCGCCGCGCGCGCCCGGGCACCCATGACAGAATATTCAGATCTGACGCAGCGCACTCGCCGGGCGGACCGCCATTAGAGGGATCGAACCTGCCAGTCCGATGCCCAAGGTGATCACTGCGCCGCCGATCAGTGTTGCACCCACTACCAGCCAGTCGGGCGACCAAGTGAAATCGAAAACCTGGGTGATAACGTACCAGGCCGCTCCCCCGCCAAGCATCAGCGCGACGGCGGCAAGCACGGCGGCCAGCAGCGCATATTCCAGTGCCTGCGCCCCCAATATCTGCCACCGAGTCGCGCCCAGCGTCTTCATGATGACACTGTCATAGCTGCGCGACTGGCGGGATGCGGCAATTGCGCCGACCAGCACCGCGATCCCGGCCAATATGGTGATCGATGCGGCAGTTAGGATCGCCGAAGACATTTGCTCGAGCAGACCAGTGACCTGGCCGATCACTTCGCCGACAGCGATGATGCTGATCGACGGAAAGGCGGCGAGCAACGCGCGCACCAAGCCCGGATCGGCAGCGGCATCGCCACTGCGGTCGAGCGTGATAGTCGCGGCAAGCGTGTGCGGGGCGCTCGCTAACGTATTGGGTGAAAACACCATGATGTAATTGAAGCCCATTGTGTCCCAGTTGACCTGACGCAACGACGCGATCCGCGCGTCAATCTCTCGTCCAAGCACGCTGACGGTCAACACATCGCCGACCCCGACACCAATGACATCCGCGGCTTCTTTGTCCATGCTGACTAGCGGCGGCCCGGCATAATCGGTTGGCCACCATGCGCCGTCGAGCAATTCGCTACCGTTGGGCAGCATCGCCGAATATGTGACGCCACGCTCACCGCGCAGGAACCACGCTCCTTCTGGCAATTCCTCCAGATCAGCGACGCGTTGCCCGGCATAAGCCACGATGGTGCCGCGCAATGCCGGCACCATGTTAATGTCCGCCCCAGGTGCACGCGCACTAAGGATCGCGCGAAACCGGTCCTGTCCGTCGACCGGAATGTCGAGTACGAACTGGTCCGGCGCCCGCGCTGGTACGGTGCGCGCGATCTCGGCGTTGAGGCTGGTCTGAATGCCGGCCAGCGTCACGAAAAGGGTCAGCGCCAGGCCGAGTGCGATGACCAGCGCCGGGGTCTGGCTTCCGGGGCGATAAAGATTGGCCACTGCCAGCCGGATCAGCGGGCGGCGCGGGCGCGGCAAGCGGCGTGCTGCCCATGCGACCGCGGCGCCGAGGCCAAGCAACAGCGCCAGCACCGCAGCAACAGAGGCAAGGACTATGGCTGAGAACAGCGGTTCACGCGCTGTGGTCAGCGCCAGCATGACAATCGCTGCACCGGCGGTGCCAACAATGGTCCAGGTGCGGCTATCGAAACCGCTTCGCCGCGCCAGCGGTCCTTCGACTCGGGCACGGAATAAGGCGGCAGCCGGCTGGGTGCGAGCCAGTGCCAACGGCGGCAGCGTAAACATGATCGCGATCAGAATGCCATAGGCCGCAGCAGTGACCAGCGGCATCGGCTGAAGCACAAGGCCTGGCTGGACCGGCAGCACATCACCGAGCAGCGCAATCAGCCCTGGCGGCAGCAGCGCGCCAACGATCAGTCCGGAGGCGATGGCGGCGATAGCGACAGTGCCGACCTGCAGCACATAAATGCGCAATATATCGCGGCTTGATGCGCCGAGCACTTTCAGTGTGGCGATGCTGCCGCGTTTTGTGCCGAGATAGGAGGAGACGCCGTTGGCGACACCGATCCCGGCGACAATCAGCGCCGTGAGACCGATCAGCGACAGAAACTGCCCCATGCGTTCGAAAAAGCGATTGGCGCTCGGCGCCGCGCGATCCCGGCTCTTGACCTCGATGCCCGCCGATTTCGTGCTGTCCTCTATCCGCTCGACGAGCGCCGCCGTGTCTGTGTTGGCAGCCACGCGAACACGGTATTTGGCGGTGTAAAGGCTGCCGGGCTGGATGAGGCCGGTGCGCGCTACCCCGCCGAGGGAAGTCAGTGCCACTGGCCCGAGGGTAAAGCCTTCGCCGACGCGGTCGGGTTCCGTCGCGATGATCCCGGCGATGCGAAAGCTGGCGGTGCCGAACCGGATGGCGTCACCGACGCCGACCCCAAGCCGGTCGACCAGTGCCTGACCGACAAGCAGTTCATCGTCGGCAAGGCTGGTGATAGTGCGACCGTCTGCGAGTGTCAGTGCGCCATACAGTGGATAAGCGCCGTCGACGCCCTTCAACTCGCTCAGAACGGCCGACGGGCCGTCGGTCGTCGAGCTCGCCAGCGACTGCGCCATGGCCCGCATTCTGACGGTTTCGGAGAGCGTGCCGAGCGCTGCGAAGCGCGCACGCTCCGCCGCAGTGGCGCTGCGTTGCGACAGTGCGAATTCCACATCGCCGCCCAGCAACGTCTGTCCGCGCGCGGCCAGTTCGCCGGTGATCGATGCAGTCAGGCTGCCGATCGCGCAAAGCGTAGCGGTGCCCAGAAACAGACAGACGAACAGCAGTCGTAACCCGCGCAACGATGCGCTGAGGTCGCGTCGCGCCAGCGCCCATGCCCCGCGCCAGCCCAGCGTCGTCATCATGCCTGCGCCTCGCCGACGATCATGCCATCGCGCATTTCGACGATGCGGTCACAGCGATCCGCCAGCGCACGATCATGGGTGATGATGACCAGCGTGGCCGCGGTTGCCGCCTGCCGCGCGAACAACAAGTCGATGATCGCATCGCCCGTTGCGGCATCGAGATTGCCGGTCGGTTCGTCGGCAAAGATGATCGCAGGCGCAGGTGCAACGGCGCGGGCGATGGCAACGCGCTGTTGCTCGCCGCCTGAAAGTTGGGCTGGATAATGGGTGATGCGGTGGCCAAGTCCGACGGCGGTCAGTTCAGCAGCGGCAGTGGCAAATGCATCGTCGCGCCCTGAAAGTTCGAGCGGGATCGCGACATTCTCCTGTGCAGTCATTGTCGGCAACAGGTGAAAGCTTTGCAGGACGATGCCGATACGGCCGCGCCGTGCAGTGGCGAGCGCATCTTCATCAAGCGCTCCGAAGTCGACGCCCGCAACCCTTACATCGCCGCCGGTTGCGCGTTCGAGGCCCGACAAGATCGCCATTAACGACGATTTGCCCGATCCCGACGCACCGAGGATGGCAAGGCTCTCCCCCTGAGCGATATCGAGTTCGACGCCCTTCAATATTTCAACTCGAGCCTCCTTTGTGCCGAGCGTGAGGGTGACATTGCGCGCGCGGATGGCAATATGGGGGTCGACGCTCAATCCGTGCATGAAGGAAGCCGCTCCTATGGCGTGGTCATTGGTTCAGATAATTGCGGCGGCAAGCGCGGCATTGATAGTCACAGGCTGTGCAGATGGTGCGCCGGACCAGACGAACAAGGGGGCGGCAGACCGGGGGCGCGAACGCTCCGACGGGGCCAGCGGCTCGCTGCGTGTCGCCGCTCAAGTCCAGGTCGATCCCGCTGCGCCGCTGATCGTGGCATTCGGCGACAGTCTCTATGCAGGCTATGGCCTTGATGCAGGCGAAGGCTTTGCCCCCGAATTGCAGCGGCAACTGGCGGCAGTGGGTGCCCGAGCGACCGTCTTCAATGCCGGGGTTTCGGGAGACACCTCCAGCGCCGGGCTCGCCCGCCTTGCCTTTACGCTCGATGGCCTGCCCAAAAAACCCGACCTTGTGATGGTCGGGCTCGGCGGTAACGATCTCCTGCGCGGTATCGATCCGGCGACCACCCGCCGGAATATGACCGCGATCCTGACCGAATTGAAGCGGCGCGACATCGCCATCATTCTCACGGGAATGCGCGCGCCGCCCAACATGGGGGCGGCCTATGTTCGGGATTTCGAAAGCATCTATTCCGATCTCGCCGCCAGATATGACGCCGATCTGTATCCGTTCTTTTTCGAAGGTATCTACGGCAACAGCGCCCTGTTCCTGCCCGATGGCATCCACCCTACCGCGCAAGGGATCGATCGCGTCGTCGAAAAAATTGCGCCAGTGGTAGCCGGTACGCTGCATTCGCAGGGAAGCTAGGCGATGGCCAAGGAGACGTTCGAGCGCCACCGCCAGCCCTGGCGAACCGACGAGGTGCAAAAACTGCACCAGTTTGCGGCCAAGGGCATGGCGCTGAAAGCTATCGCCAAGGCACTGACCCGCAGCGAGGAATCGGTGCGGGACAAAGCGCGCGCCGACCGAATCAGCATCGCGAAACTACGGTGAACGGAAGCACTGGCAACGGCAGGAGAGTAGTTTCGCGCGATGCCGCCAAGTCGCCGAGAGATTTGTCCCTCGAAGCGTCGGACAACGTAAGAGGCATCTCTAGGCCGAATTGGGCGGCGAAGAGCGGCGGTGCCATCGTCCCCAGTCTTTTGGCGTCCTGGCGTCTTGGCGAGAATCCATTTTCACTTGGACGAAGCGATTGCGCGCAATGACCACGCACGACTTCGACGCCATCGTCCTCGGCGCTGGAGCTGCAGGTCTTTTCTGCGCAGCCACTGCCGGGCAGCGCGGGCGGCGCATTCTTCTCGTCGATCATGCTGACGAACCGGGCAAGAAAATCCTGATTTCGGGCGGCGGCCGCTGCAATTTCACCAATATTCATGCCGCCCCCGATAATTATATCTCGGTCAACCCGCATTTCGCCAAATCGGCGCTATCGCGTTACACTCCTAAGGATTTCGTCGATCTGGTCGATCGCCACCGTATCGCGTGGCACGAAAAGACGCTGGGGCAGCTGTTTTGCGACCGTTCAGCCAAGGATATGGTCGCGCTGCTGATGGCAGAATGCGCACAAGGCGGCGTGACCCACTGGTTTGGCGATTCAATCGGCGAAGTAGGGCATGCGGACGCGAGGTATTCGGTCACGGTTGGCCATCGCACTGCTACCGCACCGCGCCTCGTCGTCGCCACCGGCGGCCTCTCCATCCCGAAACTTGGCGCGACCGGCTTTGCCTATAATCTGGCGCGCCGCTTCGGAATGAAGGTCGTCGAACCCCGCCCAGCGCTGGTGCCGCTGACCCTCGGCGGCGATGAAACATTGTTCCGGGAGCTTGCCGGGGTGGCAGCCCCGGTCAAGGCAAAGGCCGGCAAGGCGACATTCCACGAAGCGGCGCTGTTCACCCATCGCGGCCTCTCCGGCCCGGCGATCCTACAGGCGTCGAGCTATTGGCGGCATGGGGAGCCGGTCGGTATCGACTTCGTGCCACAGGCGGCGCCCTGCTGGCTGATCGAGGCCAAGCGCGCCAATCCCCGCGGGACAGTCCGCAAGCTGCTGGCGGCCGAGCTACCTGCCCGGCTCGCCGACGCGCTGGCTGACAAACTCGGCGAGATGGTGCAGTGCGACATAGCTCTCGCCAACTGCCCGGATACTGTGCTAGGGGCGGCCGCAGTTCGGTTATCCGACTGGCATTTCCACCCCAATGGCAGCGAAGGCTTTGCCAAGGCGGAAGTGACCGTTGGCGGTATCAGCACCACCGAACTTTCCTCGAAAGACATGGAATCGCGGCGCGTGCCGGGGCTCCACGCTATCGGGGAAGCCGTGGACGTCACCGGCTGGCTCGGTGGCTATAATTTTCAATGGGCGTGGGTGAGCGGATGGGCCGCAGGCCAGTCGCTCTGATTTGCCCTCCGATGCGATCCGCCATTTTGCGGGCGCATCCGCTTGTATTGGAATAATCATGCCCTTCTCCTCGCTGCCGCCAATGCTGGCGCAGGCCCTGACCGAACGCGGTTATGAGGCCCCGACCCCGGTCCAGGCCGCCGTCCTGGAACCCGAAGCCGCGGGTCGCGACCTCATCGTCTCGGCGCAAACCGGCTCGGGCAAGACCGTCGCCTTCGGCCTCGCCATGGCACCGGATCTGATCGGCGACCCCTCGACCTTCGCGACCGCGCGTGCACCTCTTGCGCTGGTCATCGCCCCGACCCGCGAGCTCGCGCTCCAGGTCAGCCGCGAACTGCTGTGGCTCTATCGTGCTTCGGGCGCCCGCATCGCCACCTGCGTCGGCGGCATGGATGCCAGCCGCGAACGCCGCATGCTCGGCCACGGCGCGCATATCGTCGTCGGCACGCCGGGCCGGCTGCGCGATCACCTCGAACGCGGCGCGCTCGACCTCACCGCGCTCAAGGTAGCGGTGCTCGACGAAGCCGACGAGATGCTCGACATGGGCTTTCGAGACGATCTCGAACAGATTCTCGACACCACGCCCGACACCCGGCGCACCTTCATGTTTTCGGCGACGATGCCCAAACCGATCGTCGCGCTCGCCAAACGCTATCAGCGTGATGCGCTGCGCATCGAAACCCTCGGTGCCGATCGCGGTCATGGCGACATCAGCTACCAGGCGATCACTGTTGCGCCGGCCGATATTGAGAATGCCGTTGTCAATCTGCTGCGCCTGCATGAAGCGGAAACCGCGATGCTGTTCTGCGCCACGCGTGAAAAGGTCCGGCATCTCCACGCCACCTTGCAGGAACGCGGCTTTGCGGTGGTGGCGCTGTCGGGTGAGCATACGCAGTCCGAACGCAATCAGGCGTTGCAAGCGTTGCGCGATCGCCGCGCGCGGGTGTGCGTCGCCACCGATGTCGCCGCGCGCGGGATCGACCTGCCCTCGCTCAGCCTCGTCGTCCATGTCGAAATCCCGCGCGATGCCGAAACCTTGCAGCACCGCTCGGGCCGCACCGGGCGCGCGGGCAAAAAGGGCAC
>JANNMK010000251.1:0-2133 GCA_031397785.1 Sphingomonas sp.
GACATCAATCCCCGCGTCGCGTAGTTCCTCGATATCCTGCCAGCGTTTGGGGTGCCGGCATCCCGGCGCGTTGGTGTGGGCAAATTCGTCGATGAGCGCGATGGCCGGTTTTCGCGCAATCATGCCATCAAGATCAAGTTCGGTCAGCTTGTGTGCGCCATGGTCTATCGTGAGCCTTGGCAGGACTTCGAACGGGGTGACCAGTGCCTCGGTATCAGCACGCCCATGCGTTTCGACGATGCCGATCACGACATCCTTGCCCTGTTTCAAAAGGTCTGCCCCTTCGCGGAGCATTTCAAACGTTTTGCCAACGCCGGGGGCGGCTCCCAAAATTATCTTGAGGCGGCCACGCGTTTCCTTTCGTGCCAGTTTGAGCAACGCTTCTGGGGATAGGCGATTATTCTCCGGTTCGATCACCGCTGTGGTGTAGCGGTAATTCGGTCGATTTGTCGATTGAGCATCAGCACATTGACGCGCGGTTCGCCGATGATCCCGAACATGGGGTATTCGACTGACCGCTCGACGACCGACCGCAGCGATTGTGGCGTCAAACCGCGAGTGCGGGCAACGCGATCCACTTGAGCAAAAGCCGCCTCGGGGCTGATATGGGGGTCAAGCCCCGAGGCGCTAGTGGTGACCAGGTCAGGCGGAACGGAAACCCCGGTCAATCCTTGGGCGCGCGCATCCTCGACCCGCACCGCGATGGCATCGCGCAAATCCTGCGAACCCGGTGCAAGGTTGGTCGCCGCAGACGCAGACGCGTCATAGCCATCGCCGGCAGCCGACGGGCGCGACTGAAAATAGCGCGGTGTTGCAAACCCCTGTCCGATGAGTTCGGAGCCGATAACGGTCCCGCGCTCGCGGATGAGGCTCCCATTCGCCTGTCCAGGAAATGCGACTTGCGCAATTCCGGTGATCGCGAGCGGGAAAGCTAAGCCGAGAAGAATTGTGAAAAGCACCAGCATGACGAGTGCGGGGCGGACGGCGGAGCGGATTTCAGTCAACATGAGGAATTGCCTTCAAGCAAGGTTCAGGCCGGTGACGGCCATATCGATAATCTTGATGCCGATGAATGGCGCGAGCAGTCCGCCAACGCCGTAAATGGCGAGGTTGCGGGCGAGCAAACTACCCGCGCTGGCGGGACGATAGGCCACGCCTTTGAGCGCAAGCGGCACTAGTGCGGGGATAATCAGCGCGTTGAAGATAATGGCCGAAAGGATCGCGCTTTCCGGGCTGCCGAGCTGCATTACGTTGAGTGCGCCCAGCCCTGGATACAGCACGATAAAAATCGCAGGCAGGATCGCGAAATATTTTGCGACATCGTTCGAGATCGAAAAGGTCGTGAGCGCACCGCGCGTCATCAGCAATTGCTTGCCGAGGCCAACGATCTCGATGAGCTTGGTCGGATCGCTGTCGAGATCGACCATATTGCCCGCTTCGCGCGCGGCCTGCGTGCCCGTATTCATCGCAACGCCGACATCGGACTGTGCCAGCGCGGGCGCATCGTTGGTGCCATCCCCGCACATCGCAACGAGCTTACCACCTGCCTGTTCCTTGCGGATCAGCTCCAGCTTGTCCTCAGGCGTCGCTTCGGCGAGAAAGTCATCGACGCCGCTTTCAGCCGCAATCGAGGCCGCTGTCAGCGGATTGTCACCGGTAATCATGATCGTGCGGATGCCCATGCGCCGCAACTCGCCAAAGCGTTCACGGATGCCCGCCTTCACAATATCCTTGAGGTGGATCACGCCAAGCAATCTTGCGCCATCGGCGACTGCCAGCGGCGTTCCGCCAGAGCGTGCAATACCGTCCGCAATATCGCGCAGTGCCTGCGCCGAGGCAGGATCGGCGCTGTCGCCCAGCCGCTTGAGCACCGCATCGACCGCTCCCTTGACGAGCGTCCGGTCGCCAATCTGCAAACCCGAGACTCGAGTTTGCGATGTGAAAGCAATTGGTTCGGCACCAGTAGGCATTGCCGCGCCTTCCCCGGCAAGAACAACAATCGACCGACCTTCGGGCGTTTCATCGGCAAGGCTCGCCAGACGCGCCGATGCGATGAACTCTTCGCGCGACACGCTGGGCACGGGCAGGAACTCGGTTGCTTGCCGGTCGCCAATCGTGATCGTGCCGGTCTTG
>JANNMK010000286.1:0-10064 GCA_031397785.1 Sphingomonas sp.
CTCGTCCTCGATCTCGCCGACGATTTCCTCCATCAGGTCCTCGATGGTGAGCAAACCGTCGGTGCCGCCATATTCGTCGAGGACGATGGCGAGATGGGTCCGTTTGGCGCGCATTTCGGCAAGCAGGGCCATCGCACTCATCGACTGCGGAACATAAAGCGGCTGACGCAGCAGGGCGTGCAAGGACGCGGGCGGCGTTTCACCGCGCGCGATAATCCCGAACAGATCCTTGACGTGCAGCATCCCGACGACATCGTCGAGCTTTTCCCGATACACCGGCAAACGGCTGTGATCGGCATCGGCGAACAAGGCGATGGCTTCGGCAAAGGATGCGCTTTCGGCGATGGCAATGATGTCGCCGCGCGGCACGGCGACGTCATCGACGGTCTGCTCGCCAAAATGCAGCATATTGCGCAGCATCTCGCGTTCGATCGACGAGAGGTCGAGCCCGTTGCCGTCATTGTCTCCGTCCGAAGAGTCTTCGTCGGCTTCGTCGATCACTTCCTCGATCTGTTCGCGCAGTGTCGGCTCGCTGGTGTCGCCGAACATCATCCCGCGCAGGCTGCGCCATATCCTGCTGCTACTGTCGCCCTCCGATTTGGGTCCGGAACTGGCCATCGTCTATCTCTCTCCAAACGCCACATATGGGTCGTCGTGGCCTAGCACCGCCATCGCTGCCCGCTCCATATCTTCCATCTTCAGCGCGTCGGCGTCGCTCTGATGGTCCTCGCCTAATAGATGAAGCGTGCCATGAACGACAAGGTGGGTGGTGTGGGTAGCCAAAGCTATGCCCTTTTCGCGGGCCTCGGCAACGCAGGTTTCCAGTGCGAGAATGATATCGCCGAGCAGGATTTCGCCATCGTCGCTGTTGCCGATGACCGCGAGCAGATCGGGCTGGATCGAGGAAAAGGACAGGACGTTGGTCGGCTTGTCCTTGTTGCGCCAACGGACATTAAGGCTACGCACTTCGGCATCGTCGCTGAGCCTGACCGACACTTCGGCGATCGCAGCGCCATCGATCAGTCCGGCGTAAGGGGTTACGCCTATGGCTGCGGCAACCGCGGCGGCGCAGCGCTGCTGCCACTCCGCCTCGCTGCCTTCCGGCCAGACCGTGCCGCAGGATAGCGCAACGTCAAGCATCCGGCCCCTCATAGGCTTCGACGATCCGCCCCACGATGGGATGGCGCACGACATCGGCAATGCTGAATCGCACCACCGACATGCCCTCCACCCCCTCGAGCCGCCCGACCGCATCGGCAAGGCCGGACGATCCCGGCAGCGGCAAATCGACCTGCTTGGGATCGCCGCACACCACCATCCGGCTGTTCATGCCAAAACGGGTAAGAAACATCTTCATCTGCGGGATCGTCGTATTCTGCGCCTCGTCGAGGATGATGAACGCATCGGCCAGCGTACGGCCGCGCATGAAGGCGAGCGGCGCGACCTCTATCTCTCCCGACGCGATACGCCGCTCGACCTGCTCGGCGGGCAGGCAATCGTTCAACGCATCGTAAAGCGGGCGCAGATAGGGGTCGACCTTGTCTTTCATGTCACCGGGCAGGAACCCCAGCTTTTCGCCTGCTTCGACCGCCGGACGCGACAGGATGAGCCGTTGCACCGAGCCGTTGATCAGCTGGCTCACCGCTTGCGCGACCGCGACATAGGTTTTGCCTGTCCCGGCGGGGCCGAGCGCGAAAATGATGTCGTCGCGCGCGAGGCTTTGCATATAGCTGACCTGGGTGGCGCTGCGCGGCACGATCGTCTTTTTGCGCGTGCGGATCATGATCGTCGGGGCGGGCGCATCGTCGGCACGGCGGACGATGCCGTCGAGCGTCGGTTCGGCAGCCATCGCGATCACCGCATCGAGCAGGCCGGTATCGAGTTCCTCTCCGCGCTGGATGCGGCGGTAAAGGTCCGAAAGGACATCGCGGGCAAGGGCCACCGCTTCTGCCGAGCCTTCGAGGCCGACACGATCCCCTCTGGCTGTGATGAACACGCCGAGACGGTTTTCGATCGCCACCAGATTCTGGTCATATTGGCCGAACAGCCGGGGGAGGAGTTGCGGCCGGTCGAAGGTCATTTCGGCACGGCTGCGATCGCCGGAGCGGGCGGGAACGGGTTTTCGGCTCATCGGGTCCTTTCGGGGATAATTTCTCTGACTTCGTGCGTATCGCGCATGACACGGTGATGCGCGGTCCCCGGATTCGCAATCCGGCCAGAGCCAGTCTGACAGCTAAACCGCGTGTAGGACAGCGGCGATTTCGCCGGTGCAGCTCATCGGCCCGGCCGCGACGATATCGACGGTGACCAGATCGCCGATCGCGCAATCGCCGACGACATGGACGGATTGCAGCCATGGCGATTTACCGAGCAATTGCCGGTGGAGCTTGCCCGTGCGTTCGAGCAGCACGTCGCAGCGTCGGCCCAGAGTCGCCGTATTGAATGCGGCCTGATCGCGCTGGAGCGCGGATTGCAGCGCCTGCAACCGTTCGTCCATCAAGCAGCCTGCAACCTGCCCGGCCATATCTGCGGCAGGCGTACCGGGCCGGGGGGAATATTTGAAACTATAGGCCTGTGCGTAACCGACCGCATCGACGAGGCTGAGCGTATCAGCAAAATCGCCGTCGGTTTCGCTCGGAAAACCGACGATGAAATCGCCCGACAGCGCGATGTCGGGGCGGACGGCGCGCACCCGGTCGAGCAGACGCAAATAGCTGTCACGGCTGTGGCTGCGGTTCATCGCCTTGAGGATGCGGTCGCTGCCCGACTGCACGGGGAGGTGGAAGAAGGGCATCAGGCTGGCAACATCGCCGTGCGCGGCAATCAGCCCATCGGTCATGTCGTTGGGGTGGCTGGTGGTATAGCGGATGCGCGCCAGGCCGGGCAGCCGGTCGAGGCTACGGATCAGGCCATCCAGCCCGACCGCCCTGCCCGCGCTGTCTTCGCCCGTCCAGGCGTTGACGTTCTGGCCGAGCAGCGTGATTTCCTTTGCGCCCGCATCGATCAGCGCGCGCGCTTCATCGACGATGGCAGCGAACGGGCGGCTCACCTCTGCGCCGCGGGTATAGGGCACGACGCAATATGTGCAGAATTTGTCGCATCCCTCCTGCACGGTCAGGAAGGCCGTGGGCCCGACCCGCCGCCGCGCGGGAAGCGCACCGAATTTGCTGTCAACCGGCATGTCGGTGTCGATGGCGAGGCGACCGGAGGCGGCATCGGCCACCAGTTGCGGCAGGCGGTGATAGGCCTGCGGGCCGACGACGATATCGACCTTTGCCCGGCGCGCGATTTCCGCGCCCTCGGCCTGGGCAACGCAGCCCGCGAGGGCGATCATCGGCTGGGTGCCGTCGTCGCGTTTGCGCAGGCGTCCGATGTCGGAATAAACTTTTTCGGTCGCCTTTTCACGGATGTGGCAGGTGTTGAGAATGACCAGATCAGCGTCGGCGGCGTGTTCGGTCGCGGTCATCCCTTCGCCCGCCATCAGTTCCCCCATACGCTCGCCATCATAGACGTTCATCTGGCAGCTAAAGGATTTGACATGATATCTGGTGGGGGTGGGGCGCGCAGCGGACATAAGGGCGCGCCTTAAGCGGTTTTTGCCGTTCTGGCGAGGGTCGTCGGGGGTATTTACGCCCCCGCGACTTGCGATGCCATCTCCCCATCGCAAACGGATGGAGAGGATCGGGTCAAAGCCATTGGAAGGGACGCAGCGGGGCGGCGAGGATCGCGGTGAGCGCGGTTTCGATGCGGCTGCGGCTTTCGGCGGCGATCGCCTTGCGCCCTCCGATAAGGCTTGGGTCAAATGGTTCGAGGAAGTGAATCGTCAGCGCAAAGCTGCCCTTGCGGCTGAGGACACGGATCGCATTATCTCGTCCATGTTCGGTGCCGACCCACCCGATATCAGGGCCGACATCGCCATAATCGAGCACCACCGGCTGCACCACGATGCCCGGCGGCGGCGGTTCGAGCACCGCGAGCAAGGATGATTTGAACGGCAGCAGCGAGCGGCCATCGGTGGTGGTCCCTTCCGGAAAGACAGTGATCGCATTATTTTCGGCCATGGCAGCCCGGACCAGCGCGATCTGGTCGGCGACCCCCATCTTGTCTTCACGGCTGACATAAAGCGTGCGGTTGCAATCGGCGAGCCAGCCGACCAGCGGCACACCCTTCAATTCCGCCTTGGCAATGAAGGCAGTGCCGGTTGCCCCGCCCATCGCCAGAATATCGAGCCAGCTCAAATGATTGCCGATGAAAAACACATTATGGCGAACGCGGGTGCCGGTGATGCGGACCCGCGCGCCGCAAATGCGCGCGGCGGCAAACAGGAATGTGCGCGGCCAGTGCGAATAGAGGCCGAGCAGATGCGTCGCATAGTGCAGCGGAGTGAGCACCAGGAGAGTGAGCACCAGCGCGATGACGCGGGCATAGAAGCGCATCCAGCCGATGGCGCTTACCTTGGGCGGATAGCCCTCGGCAGCACTAATCCTTGCGGCTGAGGGTAACACCGTAAAGTTCCATGCGGTGATCGACCAAGCGGTAGCCCAGTTTTTCGGCAATCTGCTTTTGCAGCGCCTCGAGCTCCGGATCGACGAATTCGATCACCTTGCCGGTTTCGACGTCGATCAGATGATCGTGATGTGCCTCGGGTGCGGCTTCATAGCGTGAACGGCCATCCCCGAAATCATGCCGGTCGAGTATCCCCGCCTCCTCAAACAGGCGGACGGTGCGATAGACGGTGGCGATGGAAATGCCGCTGTCGATCGCGGCGGAACGCTGATGCAGCGTTTCGACATCGGGGTGATCGTCGGAATCACCGATCACCCGCGCGATGACCCGCCGCTGCTCGGTGATCCGCAAACCCTTTTCGGCGCACAGCGCCTCTATATCGATTTTCTGCGGCATGGGTTCCGTCGTCGCTGATGGCACTGCCGGGGGTATAGGCGGCGGCCGAGGGCGGGGCAAGACGGGCGAAATGCCCGACAGGTCTGCCCAGATAGGCTTGCCTGCTGCGGGACACAGGACCGTGTGTGAAAAACCCCGGACCTTCGCCCGGGGTTTGATATTTCAGCTGCCGCACCTAGCGCAAGCGCTAACGGTGTTCAGCCCTTGCGCGTGCCGGGTTTGCGGCCGCCGCCGCGGCCTTTGGTCCCGAGGCCGATCTGTTTGGCCAGCACACGCCGTTGTTCGGCGTAATTTGGGGCGACCATCGGATAGTCAGCGGGAAGATTCCATTTGGTGCGATAATCGTCGGGCGTCATTCCATAGTGCGTCATCAGGTGGCGCTTGAGCATCTTGAGACGCTTTCCGTCTTCGAGGCAGACGATATAGTCAGGCTTGATCGACGAGCGGACCGAGACCGCAGGAACCAGTTTCTCTTCGACCGCGACCGGGGCTCCGCCAAGCCCGGCCAACGATGCATAGACGCTGGAAATCAGGCCCGGCAGTTCCGCGGTATTTACGCTGTTATTGCTGACATGCGCCGAAACGATGTCGGCGGTCAGCGTCGCAAGAAATTCCTGCGCGTCATTTGTGTCTGCCATGGTGGTAATCCCGAGAAAGTGACTGAAGCAGCCCAACCATGCCGACAATTGCAGCGACCGGTTGCTGGCTGTGTCTGAAAATAGGCATGTTGTGGTGATATTGCAATGCTTTACCGTAACGACTTCGTAATAAGATAATCAGAGTAAATTGCGTTCCATTGTCACCGCATCGCGCAATAATCCGTCGCCACCACGGTAATAGCCCTTGCGTAGCGCGATCTGGCGAAAGCCATAGATTTCGTAGAGCGCCCGCGCATCATTGTCTTTGCGCATTTCGAGGAAAAGCCGAGTAACCCGGCGCTCGATGGCCATGGTCAGCCAGTCGTCGAGCAGCGCTCGGGCGACACCCTGGCGGCGGGTGGCCGGGTCCGTGGCGAGCAGCAGCAGTTCGCTTTCATCGACCACGGTGCGTTCGATCGCAAAGCCGAGTAGGCCGCCGCCGGTTGCCAAACCGGCCGCCTTGCCGGGCCTGTCGCCGCGCCACGCGCCGCGCAAACGATAGCCGGGCAAAGCCAGCGCAGCCAGGCACTGGGCGCCGTTCCACGCTTCCCCATAGCGCGAGTCGAAAGCGCGGGCCGAGATCGCTTCGACAGCGGGCAGACTGTCCGCGCCGATCGGGCCGGTGATTATGGCGCTGGCGTTGGCGCTCACGTTGGTCGCGGTCATGTACGGACCGCCGCAATCGCCGCATCGGGCGGGCGGCCATAAAGCGGGCGGGCGTCGGCGAGGCAAGCAGCCGGAGCGAGGCCGGCGATTTCGCGCGCATCCGCCTCCGCCGCGATCGCCGTGCCCCAGCCGCGCAGGGCGACAAGCTCTGCCGCGCGGGCACCGGCGATCAACATGGCGGTCAGACTGGCGGCGGCCTGCTCCGGCGGCAGTGAGCGGGCGGCAAGCGGCTCGTCGGCAACAAACATTTCGCCATGACCGCCATCGACCGCAACGGCAACCGCGGTTTCCCCGGTCAACCGGCGCGCCTGTGCAGCGACGAGCGCAAGTGTGTCATACCCCGCCAGATCTGCGCCCCAACCAAAGGAGAGCGCGCGGGCGGCGGCGATGCCGATGCGGATACCGGTAAAACTGCCCGGGCCGCATCCGACCATGATAGCATCGGCGCGGCCGCCCCCGGGCAATGCGACGATCGCCGGGAGCAGTTGTTCGGCATGGCCGCGCCCGACCAGCCGATGATCATGGCCGATCAGCGCCCCATCGGCGAACAGCGCCACCGACAGCGTCGGCGTAGCGGTTTCTATGACGAGCAGGCGCAACGGTCGGTCGATGCTGAGCGGATCAGGCGACGCGGTTGAACCGGTCGAAACCGGGGCGCGGGCTGCGGCCGAAAATCGTCGCCGGATCGCCATAGCCCAAGGTCGAGATGAAATTGACGCGGACCTGGGGCGTATCTGCAAAAAAGGCGGCGTTCACCGCATCGGCATCGAACCCCGACATCGGCCCGCTATCGAGCCCTAGCGCGCGCGCGGCCATGATGAAATAGGCCCCCTGGAGGCTGCTGTTGCGAGACGCGGTTGCCTCGATGAGGTCGGGCTTGCCGACGAACCAGCTTTTGGCGTCGGCGTGCGGAAACAGTTCGGGCAGAACCTCGTAAAATTCCTGGTCCATGCCGATGACGACGCTGACCGGGGCGGCGCGGATCTTGTCCGGATTGGTCCCGCTGGCGCAGGCGGCAAGCCGGTCCTTTGCTTCAGGCGTGGTGCACCACACCAGACGCGCGGGCAGGCAATTGGCCGATGTCGGCCCCATTTTCATCAGGTCCCAGATCGCGTGCAGTTGCGCGATGGTGACCGGCGTGTCGCGATAGCCATTGGCGGTCCGGGCGGTACGAAACAACTGGTCGAGTGCAGCGTCCGGGAGCGGCTGGCTCATCACATAAATCCTTTGCTGGGACGGGAAAAAACCGGGGATCAGACCGCGTGGACGGCGGTCACTTCGGGGACATAATGTTTGAGCAGCGATTCGATGCCCTGTTTCAACGTCGCCGTCGACGACGGACAACCGGCGCACGCTCCCTGCATCACCAGATAAACATTGCCCTTGTCGAATCCCTTGAACCGGATGTCGCCGCCATCATTGGCGACAGCGGGGCGGATGCGGGTCTCGATGAGATCCTTGATCTGGTCGACGATGTCGGCGTCCGCAGGATCGAGCGGCAGTTCATCGACATTGCCATCCTCCGCAGGAACCGAAATACCCGCTGCGCTGGCTTCGCGCAGCAGGGGCATATCGGCCGTAAAATGATCCATCAATATACCTGCGACATCGGCCTGCAACGCTGCCCAGTCGGTGCCGGGCGCTGCGGTCACGGCAACGAAATCGCGCCCGAAATGAACCCCCGTGACATCGCCCATGGTAAAGATCGCCTCGGCCAGCGGCGACGCGACGGCGGCCTCCGGTGATGCGAAATCGCGGCTGCCGCTCGCCATCACCTGCCGTCCGGGCAGGAACTTGCGCGTGGCTGGATTGGGTGTGAGCTCAGTTTCGATCAGCATGATGGGCATGTGGGACGGACGCTGCACGGTTGCAAGCATTAAGCGGGGCGATTAGCCCCGGGCCATGCGCCAGTTTTCCACCTTCGCAGCAATCGACTGGTCGGGAGCAGCGACCGAACGACCAGCAGGAATTGCGGTGGCAGTGACACAGGGGCCACGTGATGTTGCGTTGCTGCGGCCCGCTGACGGTTGGACTCGGGCAGCCGTCCTGGCGTGGCTGGCCCAGCTGTCCGCCGGGCAAGCCAATATGCTGATCGGGTTCGACCTGTCACCAGCGCTGCCGTTCGCCGATAGCGGTGCCTATTTCCCGGGCTGGGCCGGTTCGCCCGCCAATCCGCGCGCGCTTTGGCAACTGGTCGATCGGATTGCGGCGGACGAACCGCATCTGACCGCGGGCCAATTCGTCGATTATGCCGATATCGCGCCCTATTTCCGGCGACACGGAGCACGCGAAGGCGCGTTGTTCGGCGGCGGAATAGGGCGGCTACGCGCCGTCGAGCGGCGTCAGAGGGAAACGCGTCAGGCCAGCAGTTCGAGCTGTTTCAACCTGGTCGGTGCAGCCCAGGTCGGCAAGGCATCCTTATCTGGTATGCGGCTGTTTCATCGGCTGGACGGCGCAATTCCGTTTTGGCCATTCGATCCACTGCCGGAGCGCGGGCCATGCCTGATCGAAATCTATACCAGCATCGCGGCGCGTGCCGCCGGTGTGGCAGCGGGGCGCAGCAAAATGCGGGATGCGGATGCGCTTGCAGGGGCGCTGCGCACATTCGATGCGCGGGGCAGCATCTCAGGGCGGATCGACGACCATGCAACCGATGCACTGGTGACCGCCGCTTGGCTGCGCCGGGTAGCGAACGATAACGCGCTGTGGCAACCGCAAGCCATGACGCCCGATATTGCCTCGACAGAAGGCTGGACGTTTGGCGTGATTTGACGCTAAAGCGCCGCTCGCAACACAGCATGCGCCGGCTTAGCTCAGTTGGTAGAGCACCTGATTTGTAATCAGGGGGTCACGGGTTCGAATCCTGTAGCCGGCACCATCTTCCATGCCCTTGCCATCGCGCAGATTCCGATCGCGCAGGCGCAGATGAAATTGAGGCTGCCACCCCGAGGGAGACCCCTGGTGTGGTGCCATCAAATTTCGGCAAACCGGCACCGACGCAGGGCGCCAGACGGGAAAATCCCGTCGTCGACAGCGCCGACGACGGGAAGCTCGCCAATGGTCAGGCCGTTGCAAGTGGCGCGGTGAACCCTGTCATCTTGCGGCGACGGCGGAGCGCGCCGCCAACGACGCCAAAGCCGAGAATCATCATCGCCCAGGTGGCCGGTTCCGGAACGGCCCCGGCAAGCTGGCTGATGCTCAGGGTGCTGGCGCCCGAGCCGATGCTGGTGAGATTATAGGTGCCGGGTGTGAACACCGGCTGGGTGCCGACCAGCCTGAAGAAGTCGGGGCTGCTGAACTGGGTAAAGCCCAGATTGGCGTTCTGGATATTGAGATCGGCCACCAGATTGTTGCCAAAGCTGATGCGTGCCGTGCCGACCACGCCGCCAAACGTGCCCGGTACTGCATCGAAAGCCAGTTGATCGCCGATGAAGGTGCTATTGCGGAAACTGGGCGATGTGGCCACCGGATCGAATGAAAAGGTCGCATTGCGCGATCCGCTGAGCTTGAACAGGAAAGTTTCGGCGCTGGCCGGGGCGGCGGATATCGCCATCGCCATGGCCGCCGCTGCGGCAATTACAATCTTTTTCGTCATCTAAGCATCCTCCGGAACGTGACGGCGAGGTCCAGAATGACCCGGCCTATCGGTTGCAGGCGATGCCAAGTCGAAAAATGGCACGCCCGTCGGAGATACGAAGATTTATCCGTAGCGGTTGCACCAACAGGAAAAATCATACGATGTGCGAAACTTATTCGTGCATATTATTACGCAAGTGAAATCCATTTCGTTCCGCACGGATGATGAACCGGCTATGGCTTCATCACGATGCTGAAATAATTATCGGTCATACATCGCTT
>JANNMK010000330.1:0-6775 GCA_031397785.1 Sphingomonas sp.
ATCGAAATAGCGGAAATCATAGCCCAGCGGGATCTTGCCCTGAAACGGCTGGCTGTTCTGCCAGGGTATGAATGTCGTCGGCAGGCCGGCCGCAGCGAACTGCGCCGCATTGTTGGCCAGCAATTCGTTTTCGACCGCTTCTTTTGTGCGCTGGTCGAACCGCGCACCGAATTGCAGAGTCGTATCGCCGCCGAACATCTCGCTGCGGTTGGTCACATCCACACGCGCGGTATAGGCATCGGTGGTATCGACCGCGTCGAGCGAACGCAGCGAGGTGAGGCCGCGCGCAAAGCTGTCGATATCCCGGGTCTCGGTTCCGCGGGAAAATTGCCCGCCAGCCGACACTGTCGAAAACAATCGAACGCGCGCAAGCTGCGGGTCGCTGAGGTCATAAGCCACCGTCGGGCGCAATGTGCGGGTCGACGGGCTGTCGAACCGCGCCTCGCCGACCACGCTGCGATCATCCTCTGACCGGGTGTAATTCAGCCGGAAATCGATGTCGGTCGAATCCGACAGTGCGAAATGGCCGCCGACGGTGTTGGTGAAAATCGACTGGCGAAACGCGCGCAGCGTCGCGCGCTGGTTGATGTCGATGCCATAGATGGTGCCGGTGAACGGCGTGTTGCCGATGCACACATCGGCATAGCCGGTGTTCGCGGCGGATGTCGTCGTGGTGATCGTGCACGGGGCCGCGCCGCGGCTGTTGTCCGCCTGCCGGTCGTCGAAATCGAAGATATAATTGTCGCGCGCCTCGTCGTCGGTGAAAATCGTGTAGATCGACTGCGCGAAGATGCGGTTGTCGCTGCCGTCCGGCCGATATTCGAGGCGGCCCGACAATGACCAGTTGCGCCGGTTCAGGCGGTACAGCTTGTTCTCGGTCTCGCGCGCCCAGATGCGGTCGGCAAAGCCGGGCTGCAGATCCTGCGCCACCGGTTCCCAATCGATCTCGAAATTGTCGGTGATCATGTCGCGTTCGTAGAAGGAGCCGGACACCAGCACGCCGATCTCGCCGCCGCCGACCGCAAACCGGTCGGACGCGGCCAGCGATCCTTCGAATTCGCGCCGAGTGCCAAGTTCCACCGAACCGACGCCAACCTTGCCCGCAACATGCATGCCGCGATAATCGAATGCCGAACGGGTGATGATATCGACATTGCCCGACACGGTCTCGCCGGTCATGTCCGGCGTCACCGCCTTGCGGACGACGATCTGCGAGGCGATTGCGGAAGGCAGCGAGTCATAACGGGTGTCGCGCCCTTCCGGGCTGACGACGGTGATTCCGTCGATCGACAATGTGGTCCAGTTGATCGGCGCACCACGCAGGCTGATGTAACGCGCCTGTCCCTGGTCGCGCTGAACCGCGACCCCGGACAACC
The DNA here is from genome assembly GCA_031397785.1 of Sphingomonas sp. Taxonomy (GTDB): domain Bacteria; phylum Pseudomonadota; class Alphaproteobacteria; order Sphingomonadales; family Sphingomonadaceae; genus Sphingopyxis. Next base: position 1,377 of record JANNMK010000330.1, read on the forward strand.
GTCCGGCCGCCTGAGCGATATTTTGGTCGGGCAAGCGGCCGACGCTGTCGGATGCGATGATACTGACCAGCGAATCGGACGCACGCTGCGCAGCCAGTGCGGCAGCTTCCGACTCGGCGATCGGTCGGCTGCCGCGCACGATGATGTCATCGTTGGCCCCCGCCTCCGCCGCCTCGTCGGCTGGCGCCGCGGCCGTCTGCGCCCAAGCCGCGGTGGCAGCAGTAAAAGTCACGGCCAGCAGGCTGGCCGATCGCAGAAGGTTCGCAATGCGTGTCATGTCTTGCCCCTTGGTTCTTTTGAACGCTTAGGGGGCCGCTAGCTTGGCCATGTTGCAGGGCCGCGTAACTTTTGTTTCGTCTGCGCGACGATCCGGTGAATCTTTGGTGACAGCGCCGCTTGGCCGCCGATCCGCTCAGGCCGCGCCCTGCACTTCGCTCCCGACAGCGTCTGCGATCGTCGCGAACCCGTGCGTGTCGAGCTTGCCGGCCAGCCCATCGACGATCCGCTGCGCCAGCCACGGTCCCTGGTAGACCAGCGCGCTATAGATCTGGACGAGGCTTGCCCCGGCGACGATCCGCCCCCAGGCATCGTCGGCGCTGCCGATTCCGCCTGCTGCGATCAGCGGCAATGCCCCGCCGCTCGCCCGCCGGAAATCGCGCAGCCGCAGCAGCGCAAGCGCTGCTAGCGGCGCGCCCGACAGCCCGCCCGCTTCGCCGGCCGCAGCGGACCGCAAAGCCGGTCGGCTGACCGTGGTATTGCCGACGATCAGCGCGTCGATGCCATGCGTCAGCGCGCTCCGCACGATGGCGTCGATCTGCGCGGTGTCGAGATCGGGCGCGACCTTCAGGAATACTGGAGGGCCGCCCTCGATACGCGTTGCTGCCACCGCCGTTAGCAAGGCATCGAGCGCGCCTTCATCCTGCAACGCGCGCAGGCCCGGGGTGTTGGGCGAACTGATATTGACCGTCAGCCAGTCGGCATGGCCCGTCATGGTGCGCACCCCGGCGACATAATCGGCGATGCGGTCGCTCGCATCCTTGTTCGCGCCGATGTTGATGCCGATCAGTGCGCGCTGGCCGGGTCGCCGCATCCGGTCGATGCGGGCGATCGCCGCCGCCTGCCCGCCATTGTTGAAGCCCAGCCGGTTGATGACTGCGGCATCGTCGCTCAGCCGGAACACCCGGGGGCGCGGATTGCCGGCCTGCGGCAACGGGGTCAGTGTGCCGACTTCGCATGCCGCAAAGCCGAACCGCGCCATGGCATGCGAGGCCCTTGCGTCCTTGTCGAACCCGGCCGCCAGCCCGACGGGATGCTGGAATGTCAGCCCGGCCAGCTTGACTGCCAACCGTGCATCGACGGCGCGCAGCTGCGCGGCGGGCAGCAACGCCAGGCCGGCAATCGTCAGCCCGTGCGCTGTCTCGGGATCGAACAGGTGAAGCGCGCGGGTTGCCAGCATATTACCGATCATTACGCATCTGCAGCTAATACAAACGATTTCATCGTCTTTTCCCGCTGTCTAGGACATAAGTCATGTCGATTCCGTCCAATACAGATGTTTTGTTGTGGGCCAATCCATCTTTGCGACCCGAAGGGCTCCGAGTCTTCGACAACGAGACCTTGATCAACTTTTTGCCGACTGGCCCTGCGCCAGTCGGCAATTTTTTTGGCGCTGCGGATTAGCCCGCAGGACGCCATTCCCGGCCCCTGTCGCAACGCTTGATTGCAAAGCATCGGAACTGTGACATAATCATGCCGGTGAAGGGCTGGTCGCACGGCCTATCTGTCGCCGGAACCAATCCGGGGCAATCAACAAGGTCATATCAGCAAGGCTCTTCAGTTCCGTGGCAGCGCCCGTTTCGATGCGATATAGTCCGCCTCCGCCGCATCTGGGGGACAGGATTTCGTCGCTCTACGAATTGCGCCAGGATGTCGCCGATTATAACGAGCTCGAACGCGCCGACCGGCCCCAGTTCCGCATTCTCCTTGCCGGCAGCGGTACGCTCGAATTCACCAACGGCCACCGCGATCCTTCATGGCCGGTGCTGCTGCTCGGCCCGACCAGCGGCCCCGTTCGCGGGATTGGCACCGGGCCGATGTGGTGCGTCGGGGCCGGTCTGTTGCCGCCCGCCTGGGTGTCCTTGGTCGGGGCCGAAGCCGACCGGCTGATCGACCGCGCGGTTGATGCCGTCACTTTCATCGGCAGTGCCGCGCCCCGCCTGCACGCAGCCATGCTCGCCAGCGACAGCACCGATGCGCGCTTTGCCCTGCTTTGCGACCTGCTCGATGCGGTGACCAGGGTCAGCGATCCGTCGCTGATCGCGTTCACCGAACTGGTCGACGAGTGGCTGACCGGATGCCCCGATCCGCATGTCGAGATGTTGGTCACCCGCTCCGGACTGTCGATGCGCCAGCTCGAACGCATGGCCAAACGCTATTACGGCCTGCCGCCAAAGACGCTGGCCCGCAAATATCGCGCGCTTCGTGCAGCGGCGGCGCTGGCCCGCGGCGAAGACCTCGACGCCAATGGCATGTCCGACAGCTTTTATGATCAGTCGCATCTGATCCGGGAGGTCAAGCGGTTCGCCGGCTTGACCCCGCAGCAAATTCGCGGCCAGCAAAATCATCTTTTCACCGAGATAAGCGAAGGCCGCAAAGCGCTTGCGGGGCAGGTTGGCCCGCTGGTTTCGGATGCCTAAGCCGACATTTTAGCGGTCGCCCGGGCCTCGGGGCGGTATTGAAGCATCGCCCGCGCCATGCCATATGGCAATTGTTGACCGATGCGGTCACAATTTAGCGGAACCGCCTGTAATGCGCCTGTCCAATCTTGCCGATTATGCCGTCGTGCTGATGAGCGCGGCTGCGCGTCATTGCGGCGGTGTGCGCACCAGCGCGGCGACGCTGGCCGCCGAAACCGGTGTACCCCGGGCAACCGCTCACAAGCTGGTTCATACGCTGGTGCGCGGCGGCTTGCTCAAATCGGTGCGCGGCGTTGGCGGCGGCGTCAGGCTCGCCCGTCCTGCGGCGGCGATCAGCCTTGCCGACATCATCGAAGCGGTCGAAGGGCCGATCGCGCTGACCGCTTGCGTCGACACCGCCCGCCACGACTGCGCGCTCGAAGGCAGCTGCCGGGTCCGCCCGCACTGGGGCGCAGTCAACAGCGCGGTGCGCGGCGCTCTCGCCGGCATAAGCCTTGCCAGCCTGACAAAGCCGCTTCCCGCCACAAAAAAGCCGCTTCCCGCCACAAAGCAGAGGGCAGCGGCCGAACCGCTTGTCGCCATAGTGCCGCCCGCACCCGTCACCAGCCCCTCCCACGAACGGGAGGGGGGAGTTTTCGCATGACCGACATGATCGACGCCCCAGTTCAGGACCAGGCCGCCCGCGATGCCGCAAAGCGGCTCGAAACCTATGAATGGGGCTTCAGCTCGGACATCGAAACCGATTTCGCGCCAAAGGGCTTGAGCGAAGACACGGTGCGCTTCATCTCGGCCAAGAAGAACGAGCCCCAATGGATGCTCGACTGGCGCCTGAAGGCCTATCGCCACTGGCTGACCATGACCCCGCCCGACTGGGCCAAGCTGCACATCCCGCCGATCGACTATCAGGACGCGTATTATTACGCCGCGCCGAAGGAAAAGCCCAAGCTCGGCAGCCTCGACGAAGTCGATCCCGAAATCCTGCGCGTCTATGAAAAGCTCGGCATTCCCATCGAGGAGCAGAAGATGCTCGCCGGGGTCGAGGGCGCACGGCGGGTCGCGGTCGATGCGGTGTTCGACAGCGTCAGCGTTGCCACCACCTTTCGCGCCGAACTCGAACGCGCCGGGGTCATCTTTCGCAGCATTTCGGAGGCGATCCGCGAATACCCCGACATGGTCAGGAAATGGCTCGGCAAGATCATCCCGATGCACGACAATTATTTCGCGGCCTTGAACAGCGCGGTCTTTTCCGACGGCACCTTCGTCTACATCCCTGAAGGCGTGCGCTGCCCGATGGAGCTGTCCACCTATTTCCGCATCAACGCCGAAAACACCGGCCAGTTCGAACGCACGCTGATCATTGCCGACAAGGGGTCGCATGTCAGTTACCTGGAGGGCTGCACCGCGCCGATGCGCGACGAAAACCAGCTCCACGCCGCTTGCGTCGAACTGGTCGCGCTGGACGACGCCGAGATCAAGTACAGCACCGTGCAGAACTGGTACCCCGGCGATGCCGATGGCAAGGGCGGCATCTACAATTTCGTCACCAAACGCGCGCTGTGCCAGGGCAAGCGCTCGAAGGTCAGCTGGACCCAGGTCGAAACCGGCAGCGCCATCACTTGGAAATATCCGTCCTGTGTCTTGAACGGCGACGACAGCGTCGGCGAATTCTATTCAGTCGCGGTGACCAACAACCGCCAGCAAGCCGACACCGGCACCAAGATGATCCACAATGGCAAGCGCACCAAGTCGACGATCATCTCCAAGGGGATATCGGCGGGCCGCAGCGACAACAGCTACCGTGGCCTCGTCCGCATCGCCCCGACGGCAGAGGGCGCGCGCAACTTCACCCAGTGCGACAGCCTGCTGCTCGGCGACCAGTGCGGCGCGCACACCATTCCCTACATCGAGGTAAAAAACCCCACCGCCCAGATCGAACATGAAGCCACCACCAGCAAGATCAGCGACGACCAGCTCTTCTACTCAATGGCCCGCGGCCTGCCGCAGGAAGAAGCCGTCGCGCTGATCGTCAACGGCTTCGCCAAGGACGTCCTCAAGCAACTGCCAATGGAATTCGCAGTCGAGGCGCAGAAGCTGTTGGGGATCAGCCTTGAGGGGAGTGTGGGGTGATGTGGTTTCCGACTGCCACAAAACTTGATGCTGCGCTTAAGCTTTTGCTCGAACGGCTAGGCACAGTGCAACTCGGTATTGAGCAAGTGATCCAGAGTGACGGGATCCTAGACTCCGTTTTTGGACCATCAGAAGAATATAGCCGATTTTTGATCGGCGGTGAAAAGCTGATGGAGGCACTATTGAATGTTTTGGTTGGCCTCCGTGCCGGCCGAGTTACTGTTCGAGAAGTGAATCTGCGAATGTCAAATGCCAATTTGATGGTTCAACGACATGAAGATATGTTTAGGATGATGATGGCTGGACGCAAAGCTGGGGCCGCCGCAGTAGATAGATTTTTTGGGAACTAGAATGCTCCAAATCAATAACCTCCACGCCACGGTCGCCGACAAGGCGATTCTCAAGGGCCTGTCGCTGACAATCAACGCGGGCGAGATCCATGCGATCATGGGGCCGAATGGCGCGGGCAAATCGACGCTCGGCTATGTGCTCGCCGGGCGGCCGGGCTATGAGGTGACGGGGGGGACGGTCGAGTTCACCCCCAACACCGATCATCCTGAGCTTGTCGAAGGACTG
>JANNMK010000309.1:0-1898 GCA_031397785.1 Sphingomonas sp.
TGCTGGTCGAGGCGATCTCGGGGCTGGAAACTGTCAAATCGTCATCGGCCGGCCCGCTGCTGGCGCGGCGCTGGGCCCAAGCCGTCGACGATCATGCCGCTTCGTCGCTGAAACAGCGGCTTCTCGCGGCGATCAGCATCAACGTCGCCGCGTCCGCTCAGAACATTTGTTATGTCGGCGTTGTCATTGCCGGGGTCTATATGATCGCCAATCGCGAGCTGACGATGGGCGCGCTGGTCGCCACATCCATCCTTGCCGGCCGCTGCGTCGCACCGCTCGGCCAGATCGCGGCGCTGCTGACGCGAATAAGCCACACGCGGTCGGCCTATGCCCATCTCGACACACTGATGCGCGGCGGCGGCGAGGCGCGCGACATCACCTATCTGCGCCGGCCAGTGATCGACGGCGACATCGAATTCCGCAACGTCACCTTCAAATATCCCGGCAGCACGGCGCGGGCGCTTGACGATGTGTCGTTCCGCATCGAACCGGGCGAACGCGTCGCCATCGTCGGCCGCGTCGGCAGCGGCAAATCGACAATTGCCCGGCTGATCCTGGGGCTTTACGAACCCGTCGACGGCGCCGTGCTCGTCGATGGCGCCGATGTCCGCCAGCTCCATCCCGACGACCTGCGCCACAACATCGGCGCCGTCCTGCAGGACGTTTTCCTGCTCAGCGGGTCGGTAGCCGAGAACATCAGCCTGGGGGCTGCCGCGATCGACGACAGTGCCGTGCTGCGCGCCGCGCGATTGAGCGGGACGCATGATTTCATCGGCCAGGTGCCCAATGGCTATGATTTGAAGCTCGCCGATCGCGGCGAAGGGCTTTCGGGCGGCCAGCGGCAGTCGATCGCCATCGCCCGCGCTCTGGCCCATCGCCATCCGATCCTGCTGTTCGACGAACCGACCAGCGCGATGGACATCCAGTCCGAAAATGCGCTGATCACCCGGCTCGAAGTCGAACTGCGCGGAAAAACGGTTGTGCTCGTTACCCACCGCCAGTCGATGCTCAAGCTCGTCGATCGCATCATTATCCTCGACAAGGGCAAGGTTGTCGCCGCCGGCCCCCGCGACGATGTGCTGAAATCGGTCGCGGTCAATTGAAGGACGCGCAATGACTGTTGCTGCCATCACTCCCGCCGCCGATCCGGCCGATCCGGCGCTGGTCGCGCGCCTGCTGCTGTGGATCATCGCAGCGTTGACCGGATGCCTGCTATTGTGGGCAGCGCTGGCCAATGTCGACGAGGTCGCGACCGCATCGGGCCGGGTGGTGCCGTCGCGCCAGCTGCAGGTGGTGTCCAACCTCGAAGGCGGCACCGTCAAGTCGATCCTGGTGCGCGCCGGTGCGCGGGTCCGCGCCGGCCAGCCGCTGCTGCAACTCGATGGTGCGCAGTTCAACGCCGAATTCGCCAAGACCAGCGCCACCTACAAGGCGCTGAGCGCCCGCACAGCACGGCTACAGGGCGAGTTCGCCGGTCATGCGCCACTGTTTTCGCCAGGGCTGGTCGCCAGTGCGCCCGAGATCGTCGCTACCGAAAGCGCGCTCTATTCGGCGCGGCAATCCGACCAAGGGGCGGCCGCCGCCACGGAACAGGCGCGGCTCGACCAGGCGCAACGGGCGCTCGGGCAAGCGGAGGTCGAGGCCGGGATGCGTATCGAGGCAGCGGCGCTTGCCGACAGCGAAGTGAGCGTGCTGGCGCCGCTGGTGACCAAGGGCATCGAGCCCCGCATGGCGATGACGCGGGCGCTTTCGGCGCAGGCACAGGCGCGCGGCACGGCGGCCGGGAGCGCATTGGCGGTGCGCCGGGCGCACAGCGCGGTGGCCGAGGCGCAATCGGGCCTGCGCAGCGTCCGCGAACGCTATCGCAGCCAAGCTGCCGATGCCCTGGCCATCACCCG
>JANNMK010000310.1:0-10150 GCA_031397785.1 Sphingomonas sp.
CCGGGCTTGGCTGAAACGCAGCTGAAACGCAGCTGAGATTATCATTCAATCGACCGGAAAAGGAACCTGCCCGTGAATTTCTGCTGCGTAAGTCGCGCCGCCATCGGTATTGCGCTGTTGAATGCAGTATCATCGCAGGCGCAGGAAGCCCCCGCCAGCGACGACATCGTCGTCACCGCGCAGCGCGACAATGCGACCGAAATCGTCAATGGCGGCAGCGCCGGAGTGCTTGGCGACAGGGCGTCCGAAGACCTGCCGTTTTCGATTCGCAGCATCGACGCATCGTTGATCCTCAACCAGCAACCGCAGACGCTGGGTGAAGTGCTGGACAATGACCCGACGGTGCGGACGACCTACGGGTTCGGCAACGCCGCCGAGCAGTTCGTCATTCGCGGCTTCACTTTGTTCGGCGACGATCTGGGCCTCAACGGGCTTTATGGCATCGCGCCGCGTCAGCTGGTCGCGCCCGAATTGTTCGACAGCGTCCAGGTGCTGAACGGGGCGAGCGCATTTCTGAACGGCGCGGCACCTGGCGGGTCCGGGCTGGGTGGCAATGTCAATCTGTTGCTCAAGCGCGCGGACCGCGATCCGCTGACCCGGGCGACATTGGGCTACAGCAGCGGCGCACATGTTGGCGGCAGCTTCGATGTTGCGCGGCGCTTTGGCGAGGGCGGCGCGTGGGGCGTGCGGATCAATGGGGCCTATCGCGATGGCGAGGTGGCAATCGACCGCGAAGACCGACGCACCATGGTGCTGGGCGGCGCATTCGACTGGCGCAGCGAGACGATGCGGGTCGCCGTCGATATTGCCTATCAGGAGGTGCGGATCGACAATCTGCGGCCCAAGGTGACAATCGGCACCACCGCGATCCCGCGGGTGCCACGCGCCGATGCCAATTATGCGCAGGATTTCACCTTCACCGATTTGCGCGATATTTTCGGCACGGTTTCCGCCGAAGTCGATCTGGCCGACAATGCGCTGCTGTATTTTCGTGCGGGCGCGCGCGACGGCAGCGAGCAAGGCATTTATGGCGGCATCACCGTGCTGAACGCCGTTACCGGTGCCGCCAATGGCAATGCGCTGTTCGTGCCGCGCACCGACAATAATGAGGCGCTGGAAGCGGGAATGCGCGTCCGCCTGGGTTCGGCTATCACTCAGGAATTCAATGTCGGTGCGACCGCCTCGTGGCAGGTCAACCGCAATGCATTCGATTTCCTTTACGGTCCGGGTTTCGCCGGATTTGCCACAAACATCTATGCGACGCCGCAAGTCCCGCTACCCGCCTCGACCTTTGTCGGCGGCGATCTGGCCGACCCGTTCGCCATCGCGCGCAGTCGGCTGGCCAGCGTCTTTGCTTCCGACACCATCGGCTTGTGGCAGGACCGCATCCTGCTGACTGCCGGATTGCGGCTGCAAACGGTGCGGGTGAAAAGCTATAATTATAACGACGGCGGTCTGCTCGATTCGGTGTATGACGAAAGCGCGGTCACGCCGGTCATTGGCCTGGTGGTCAAACCGGTCGAGGGCGTGTCGCTCTATGCCAACCGGATTGAAGCATTGCAGCAGGGACCGACCGCGCCGCTCGACCCCATTCTCACCAATCCGGGCGAGGTTTTTGCGCCTTACAAGAGCGTGCAATATGAAATTGGCGGCAAGGTCGAGCTGGGGAAGCTGTTTGCGAGCCTCGCCTTTTACCGGATCGAACAGCCGAGCGCTTTTGCCACAGTGGTCGATCCGGCGGCACCGGCGGGGCGGCAGACGTTCGCCTTTGATGGCGAACAGCGCAACCAGGGGGTGGAGTTCACCGCCAATGGCGAGCTGAGCAACGGGCTGCGTCTGATCGCCGGATTTGCGATCAACGATGCCAAATTCATCGAGACGGCGGGCGGTGCGAATGAGGGCAGTGACGTGCCCGGAATTCCCGAATGGACTGCCAATGCCAATGTCGAATGGGATTTGGGGTTTGTCCCCGGGCTCACCCTGACCGGGCGGCTGGTGCATAGCGGCGCGCAGGCGGTCGACGCCGCCAACAGTCTGCAAATTGACGACTGGACCCGGTTCGACCTGGGCGCGCGTTACGTGTTCGCGGCGGGCGATGTGCCGGTAACGCTGCGGCTGACGGTCGATAATGTGGCCAACAGCCGCTATTGGGCGTCGGCGTTCGATGTGTTCAGCGCGGCGCTGCTGCAAGGCCGGCCGCGTTCGGTACGCGCGTCGATCTCTGCCGATTTCTAGTAACGGTCTTGTATCGCATGCACGGGAACGACCATTGCGCGGCCGGTTCTTTTCAGGCGCAAATACCCGCACCGGTTTGACTTTTTCCTTCGCACCATGGCTATATCGCGCTCAGGCGGTATCGGGGGGTGTGCGATGGCGAGACTCTATGCGCTGCTGGTCGGGATCAACGATTATCCCGGTGCCATCGGCAAGCTCGAAGGCTGTCTCAACGATGTCGACAATGTCCATGACTATCTGAAGGAGACGGTGGCCGACGCCGCCATCCTGGTGCTCAAGGATCATGACGCGACCCGCGCCGAACTTGCCCGGCAATTTCGCAACCATCTGGGACAGGCGGGCAAGGACGATGTCGCCCTGTTCCATTATTGCGGCCACGGCGCGCGATCGGTCGCCGCGCCGGAATTTCTGCCGTTCGAACTGAGCGGCAAGGACGAAGGGCTGGTGTGCATCGACAGCCGCATCGAGGGCAATTTCGATTTCGCCGACAAGGAGCTGGCGCGGCTGATCGAGGAATTGGCCGCCAATGATCCGCATATCGCGCTGATCCTTGATTGCTGCCAGTCGGGATCGGGGACGCGGAGCATCGAAGGCGCGTCGGGGGCCGGAGTACGGACAACCGACGAGGGGACGAGGCCGCGCCCGATAGAAACCTATCTCGACGGCTATTTCGCCAGCCGTGCCACGGCGGGCGAGCCGCTCAGCGTGCCCGCCGGTCGGCATATGCTGCTCGCCGCGTGCGAACGGCGGCAGACCGCCAAAGAAGACCTCGACACGCATCGCGGCATTTTCACGACATCGCTGGTCGATGTGCTGCGCGAGGCGCGCGAACCGCTGAACTACGCCGACCTGTTTACCCGCAGCCGCGCCGCCGTGCGCCGCTACATCCGCGAGCATGACAAGACACCGCAGGACCCGCAGTTCGAGGCAATCGGCGGGTTCGATGGCTATGCCGGGTTCCTGGGCCGAGCCACCATGCGCGGACGGCGGACCTACAGCGCCTATTTCGCGGACGACAGATGGCAGGTCGATTGCGGTGCAATCCACGGCCTGTCGACCGATCCGGCACGGGCGGTGACCCTGGCGCTGACGGCCGAGGACGCGCCTGGCACGCCGCCGCTAACCGCGCAGACCAGTGTAGTGGGCGCCCAGAAAAGCGAGATCGCCGCCGGTTTCGGTGGCGACAGGGCAAAGCGTTTCGCAGCGCAGGTCACCAGCCTGCCTGCGCCGCCGATGCTGGTCGGCTTTGGCGGTACCGCTGCCGACCGGTCCGCACTCCAGACCGCGCTCGATGCCGACGGCCTCACGCAAGTCTCGCTCACCGAAACGGGTGAGGGCGGCTATGCGCTGGTTCCCGACGGCGATGGCCTGCTGCTCACCAATGCATCGCGCGGCGGGGCGGTGCGGCGGGTGCTGGTTGCAACCGGCGGCGGCGACTGGACCGCCAATGCGGTGCAGTTGTTGCGGCATGTCGCCATCTGGGAACGCAGTTTCGGGCTGGCGAATGCGCGGCCCAAACTCGATCCTGCGCTGGTCGATTTCATTTTTGCCGAGGCGCTCGACGACGGTGGCGAGCATGTCCATCATGGCCCCGCCTTCACGCTCGATTACCGCGAAGTCGCAGGGACGTGGCGCGATGTCATCGGCGCGCTCAAACTGCGCAACCGCACCGGACAGCGGCTGCATTTCGTACTGGTGCATTTTTCGTCCGATTTCGGCATCCAGATTGTCGCCAGTGACGAGATCATCGCGATTGACGAATGGATGACTTTGACGGTCGGCAGCGGCGCGGATTCGGCCCATGTCTATTTCGGAATCGATGGACAGGCGGACCAGTCGGTCGAATGCCTCAAGCTGATCGTCAGCACCGAACGGGTCGATGACTGGCTGCTGGCGCTCGATCCGCTCGGCGACACGCGCAGCTTCGGCAATGCCAAGGATGCGCCGTCGCGGGTGGCCAAACCGGTGGAGAATGACTGGTTCGTGCATGACATGTGCGTCACCGTGGTGCGCCGCCTCGATGCGGTCGGCACCGCCGACACCGCGCTTGCGGGCGGCACGATCACCATCAAGGGTCATCCCAGCGTCACCGCCGCCCTCGCGCTTTCAGCAGCGAAAAGCATGGCGCGCAGTGCCGGCGGCGAGGCGGCGTTCGTTGCGGCGTTCGAGCGCAATGGCCTGGGTCTGGTCAATTTTGCAGGCACCCGCGATGCCGCCCAGTCGATCCTCGAACTCACCGATATCGCCAACGCGGATGCGCTCAAGGACACGCCACTCGAGATCGAACTTGCCGTGCCGCTGGCGGCCGGAGAGGCGATCCTGCCGGTGGTTTATGACGGACAGCATGTGCGGCTCGCAGGCGATACCTGGCTCGACGAGGCGGGGACGACGCATGTCAGCATCAGCGAGATACCCGATATTGCCATCGGTCGCCGCAGCCTGGGCGGCGCGCTGAAAATGTATATCTTCAAAACCTATTTCGGCGGCGGCAATGTCAACCGGCTGCGCCGCGTCACGATCGACGCCATCGGCGGCATTGCCTATCATGATGCTGATATCGGTTCCCATGTCGCGGCGGCGCAATCGGTGCTGCTGGTGGTGCATGGCATCATCGGTGATACCACCAACATGCTCGCCGGGGTGGTGGCGTGCGGCCTCGACAAGCAGTTCGATCTGGTGCTCGCCTATGATTATGAGAATCTGACAACGCCGATCGATGCGACCGCGCGGTTGCTGCGCGACCAGCTTGCCGCTGCGGGATTGCATGGCAAGGATGGCAAGACGCTGACGCTGTTGGTCCATTCGATGGGCGGGCTGGTGTCGCGCTGGTTTATCGAGGCCGAGGGCGGCGGGGACACTGTCGATCATCTCGTGATGTGCGGCACGCCGAACGGCGGATCGCCATTTGGAAAGATCGATGGTGCGCGGCAGATATTGACGATGCTGGCGACGATCAGCGCCAATTATGTGCCGTTGCTCGCCGGTCCGGCGCTGGTGCTGCTCAGCCGGTCAAAGAAACTGACACCGACATTGGAGCAGATGAACCCTGCGTCCGATTTCATCACCGCGCTCAACGCCTGCCCCGATCCGGGGGTGCGCTACACGATATTGGCGGGCGATATCGACGCCTATCGAGAGCCAGCCGACGCCTTTTTCGCCGATTTGCTGGCCAAGGCAGGACGCGGGGCGATATTCGACGCGCTGTTTGCCAAGCAGACCAATGACATCGCGGTCGGGGTCGAGAGCATAATGGGAATATCGGCGGCGCGCGAAACGGTGCCGACCCGCCGGAATGTTGCCTGCCACCATCTCAACTATTTTACATCTGCGCCCGGCCAGGCGGCACTGAAAGCGGTCGCATGGCAGATATGATGGCCGCGCCGCCCGTCATCGTACTGGCGCTGGCGAATGATGCCAGCGATCACCTCTCCATGCTGACGCGTGAGCGCAAGGCGATCGGCGAGGCGCTGCAGAGCTATGAGGACAATCGCTACATTCGCGTTCATGTCGAACCGGCGGCGGGAATCGACGATTTGTTCGGGCTGTTCAACCGGTTCGCCGACAACATCGCGATCCTCCATTATGCCGGGCACGCCAGCGGCACCGCATTGAACCTCGAAACTCCCGCAGGCGGCAATGAAACCGCGCACGCTGCGGGCCTCGCCAAACTGATGGGGGCGGCGCCATCGCTGCAACTGGTGTTCCTCAATGGCTGCGCGACGCGGGGGCAGGTCAAAACCCTGATCGAGAGCGGGGTCAAGGCGGTGATCGCCACCGCAGTGCCGATCAACGATGGCATGGCGACCGAATTCGCCGGGCAATTCTATCGGGCGCTGGCCGCGAAAAAGACGATAAAGGCAGCGTTCGACAGCGCCAGCGCGTTTATCGCCAGCCGCTATGGCGACAAACAGCCGATTGCCGATCTGCGCAGCTTTCGTTTTGGCAGCCAGCCGGAGGCGGTCGATGCTGCCCTGACCTGGGGCCTGTATGTCGGAACGGATGGAGAGGCTGCGACGGCCTGGACGCTGCCCGAAAGGGCCGAAAGTCAGGTCGTCGTGCAAAGCGCCGCCCCTGTTGCCCTGGCCTCCCCCGGCGCACCGGTCAACGACGGGCTGATCCAGACGCTGTTCAATGCGATTGCGCCGTACAGCATGGATGTCGGCATTGCCTTTGAAATCGCCAGGCGTACCGGCAAGCTCGATGTCAGGACCATCCGCCAGCTGATCATGGACGCTTTTCCTTCACCTGTCGGCGAACAGCTCAGGAAATTCCTGACCAGCACCAGCATCGATGAAGCTCGCCTCAAACAGCTGGTCGTCACCTATGAAAGCGTGACCAAGTTGTTCGCCTTTGCGATGCTATCGCAGCTGTGGAACGCGCTGCATGACAATCCCGGGCTGGTTATCGCCGATGACCAATGGACGGTCATCGATGCCTATAAGGCGCTCGACACGACGAGCGAGGCGGTGTTCGATTATCTCGGCCTCGTCGTGACGATCAATGCCATCCTTGCTGACAACGCTGTTCCCGCGTTCCTCGCCGAAGCGGCGGCGCTGCACACGCAACTGACCGACGAGGCAACCTCGGACGCGCGCAGCTTCCTCGATCAGCTTCGCTCCCGTCTGGCGCGGGGTGAGGTCGCTGCAGGCGATGTGGCGGAGTTGTGCAGCGAGGCCGAGGCAAAGCTGGGCGTCATATTGTCCGATTTCGCCTTCATTGTCGGTTACAAGCTGGCGACGATCAAAAGCATTGCGGTGCGTCAGTCGCGGCACAAGCCGCCCCAGTTCCAGGTCAGCCAGGTGCTGCTCGACCGGGTAACGGCGGACCCGGCCGACGCGCAGGAGATGCGCACCACCTTTACCGACAATCAGTCGGTGATCCTGCTCAAGGACCCTGAGGATCTATCCCGGTTTCTGAGCCTGACACCGTTCATCATCGACCAGAATGCGCTGACCGGGGATTTCCTGACCAAACTCTATTTCTACAGCCATCATAGCGGCGAAGGCGCGAGCGGGATCGACGAATATTATTCGATTTCCGACCCGGCAGACCGGCTTGCCCTGTCCGATGCGATGCCGCCCGCGCAGCAGCCCTATTATCTGTCGACCCGCGCGCTGCTCGCGGAGTTCCGGGCCCGGGTGGCGCGGCCATGACCGCGTCGCCATTCAAATTCCTCGATCCCTATGCCCGCAGCGACAAGGCGGTATTTTTCGGCCGGGATGCCGAGGTCGAAGAGCTGTACCGGCTCGTCTTCCAGACCAATCTGGTGCTGGTTTACGGCACATCGGGAACCGGCAAGACCAGCCTCATCCAGTGCGGCCTTGCCAACAGGTTCCAGCCAAGCGACTGGTTCGAGCTGTTCGTGCGCCGCGAGGAAAATATTAACGCCGCGCTCGACCGCGCCATTCGCGCTCGCGCCGAAACCGATATTGCCGCCGGTGCCTCGGTCGTCGAAGCCGTGCAGTCGCTTTATCTCGATCATCTCCGTCCGATTTACCTGATCTTCGACCAGTTCGAGGAATTGTTCATCATGGGGTCTGCAGAGGAGCAGGATGCGTTCTTCGACACCGTCGCTGCGCTGCTCGCCGCCAAAGTGTCGGCCAAGATCGTCATCAGCATGCGCGAGGAATATCTGGCGCAGCTACACCGTTTCGAAAAAATCGTGCCGACCCTGTTCAACAAACGGCTGCGTGTCGAAACGATGAGCATGGCCAATGTCGAGGCGGTGATCGTCGGCACCACCGCCGCCAACGGCGTCGCGCTGGAAAATGGCGCGGCGACCGCGCAGGCGATCATCGCCAATCTCGACGACACGCGCGTCGGGGTGCAGCTCGCCTATCTCCAGGTCTATCTCGACAAGCTCTACCGTCTGGCGACCGAACCGGGCGACGACAGGCCAGTGACCTTTACCGAGGCCGATGTCGCAGCGGCAGGAACGCTTGGCGACATTATGGCCGATTTCCTCGGCGAACAGACTGCAGCAATCCAGCACCGGCTTGCCGCCAGCCACCCGGGCATCGAAGCGGCAGCGGCGCAGCATATCCTCGAAGCGTTCGTTACCTCAGAAGCGACCAAACAGCCGATGACGCGCGCCGAGCTGACTTTACGTCTGCCTGCACTCGACCCTGTTCTCGACAATGCGCTCACCGCCTTTCAGGCCGCGCGTATCGTCCGCATCGGCGATGGCCGCATCGAACTTGCGCACGACAGCCTGGCCCGGCACATTGCCGCGCGGCGCAGCGACGAACGCAAACTCTACGCCCAGGTCGAAAAGATCGTCCGCGATCGGCTTGCCGCTTATCCGCAGACCAAAAGCTACATGAACCGCGAGGAGCTGGCGGTCGTCAACCGCAGCCGCGTCGAGCTCGAACTGACCGAGCAGGAAGCCCGCTTTGTCGACAAAAGCGCATCGAAGGCGCGCTGGCGCAGGATCGGACTGGTCGCTGTCCTCTCGGTCACCGGAGCGGTCCTGCTGGTCACCACCGTCGCGTCCGTCGTCGCGGTCAACGAAACAACGGGTATGATGGCGCGCTATGGACGCGATCTCGATGATCTGACTTTTGAAACCTATACCGGCCTCCAGCCATTTTCGGGTGAGGAAATAAATGAAATCAGGATGAAGCTGTTGACGCGGTCGGCAATCATCAATCGCGAAGCGCAGCGCACGCTGGATTTTGACGGTGCTGCGCCGGATTCCTATTGGGATTCACTGCTTACCGCGGATCAGAATTGGGAAGCGAGCAATCTGAGCATGATGGCCAGCAACGCGGCCGAGGATGCGGGCAATCCGGACGAAGCGGCAGATCATCTCACCGCGGCGTCGCTGCATCGCACTGCGGCGGCGGAAACTTACCAAATGCTTGCCGAACAACAGCGCAACCGCCTGCAAATCGCCGAAGACGATCTCGACGCGCGGGTTCGGCTGCGCAATCTGCTGTGGCGGCTGGATTCGGTTACCGAAGATGAGACGCAACGGCGGTTGATATTGCAGGAGTTGCTGGCGATCAGTCTAGAGGACAGCGGCAGCGACTTCGTCGATTTTTCAGACAATAAGATCGAATTGTGCGAGCTGCTGACCGCTGCAGGCGGGACCTCACCGGCTTGCGACGCAGCATCGGCCGCACAGTGATGCAGCTTTCAGCCACAACAACCCTCTTGCCTGTCAGTGGCAAGGCGGCGTGATCAGGATTCGGTAAAACCGAGCCGCCCCATCAGCCGGACAAAGCGCGGATCGGTGCGTAGCGCATCGACGAACGGGTCGTTGCGCAGATAGACCAGCCCTGCGTCGATTTCCACCAGCGCGGCGTCGAGCCGGTCCAGCGCGCCAGCTTTATCGCCCCATTGCGCCAGCACCTGCGCCTGCTGGTAAAGGCTGTTGTCGCCATTTTCCGATATCAGACGAGCCAGCGCGGTTTCGGCCTGGGCGCGGCGTTGTTGCCGATGCGCGACAATGGCGATCCCGGTCAGACTGAATAGGCTGTTGGGTTCGGCCTCATACGCCGTGCGCGCCGCCGCGACATCTCCCAGCATCAGCCGGCATGCACCGATGGCGGCATGGGCGACGGCGATCTGCGGATTGATCTCCAGCGCGCGTTCGTTGGGCAAAATCGCGGCGGCATAGGCGCGCGCGGAATATTCGACCTCGCCAACTTGCCTGAATATCCGCGCGTTCAGGGGATCGAGTGTGGCGGCGCGGGCTATCGCCGGGCGCGCAGCATCGAACCGGCCGCAGCGCGCCGAATAGAGTGCATAGCGCGACAGGACATCGGCGTCGCCGCGGCCAAGCGCCAGCGATCGTTCATAGGGGGGCCGCGCGGCGCGGGCATCGATCCGCCCGTTGAACAGCGCAAATCCCAAAGCAGACTGGGTTTTGGCGACCTGGGGAGACAGCGCGACCGCGCGCTGGGCGGCAGCG
>JANNMK010000317.1:0-2170 GCA_031397785.1 Sphingomonas sp.
GCTGGCGAGGATCGCGCCGGGTTTGGCGATGCGATCGAGCGCCGCGAACACCTCCTGCTTGACCGCCATATTCTCGTAGATCGCCTCGATGATGAGGTCGGCCTCCCCCAGATCGTCCATCGACAGCGTCGGGGTGAGCAGTGCCATCATCCCTTCGACCTGATCGGTGGTGAAACGGCCCTTGGCAGCGCTGGCTTCGTAATTCTTGCGGATCACGCCAACGCCGCGGTCGAGCGCGTCCTGCGCGGTTTCGACGATGGTCACCGGAATGCCCCGCGCCAGGAAATTCATGGTGATGCCGCCGCCCATCGTGCCGGCACCGATCACGCCGACCGATTTCACGTCGCGCAATGCGATGTCTTTTGCGAGGCCGTCAATCTTTGCCGCCTGCCGTTCGGCGAAGAACAGATGGCGCTGCGCCGCCGACTGGCTGCCCATCATCAGTTTCATGAACTCGGTGCGCTCGAACGCGAGGCCTTCGTCGAACGGCAGCCGGGCGGCCGCCTCGACGCAGGCGAGGTTGGCATAGGGCGCCTCGAAGCCCTTCCACTTGCGGGCATTGGCGATCTTGAGCGTTTCAATTGTCCCGACATCGCCGTTGACCGGCCGTTCGCGGGTCGGGCGCGGGCCCATGGCGATGGCCTTGCGGGCAAAGGCGATGGCGTCAGCGGCAAGCCCGTCTTCGGCGGCCAGCGAATCGACAAGCCCGGCGGCGTGCGCGGCCGTGGCAGAGATAGGATCGCCGGTCGAACACATTTGTGCCGCCATCTCCACACCGACGACGCGCGGCAGCCGCTGGGTGCCGCCAGCACCGGGAAGCAGGCCGAGCTTGACTTCGGGCACGCCGAGCCTCGCCGAGGGCACGGCGATGCGATAGTGACAGACCAAGGTGACTTCGAGCCCGCCGCCCAGCGCCGTGCCGTGGATCGCGGCGACGACGGGTTTGGTCGCGGCTTCGATGCTGTTGAGCAGGACGTTGAGATCGGGCCCCTGAAACGGTTTGCCGAATTCGGAGATGTCTGCTCCGGCGATGAAGGTGCTGCCATCGCAGCGCAGCACGATGGCCTTGACACTGTCATCGGCAAGACCGGCGGTGAAACTGTCGAGCAGGCCCTGACGGACGTGCCACGACAGCGCGTTGACCGGGGGGTTGTTGACCACGACGACGAGAATATCGTTATGCCGCTCGGTAGTGACGGAAACAGGGGTGTCGGTCATTTGAGGGTCTTTCCATTTTCCCCTCTCCCGATTGCGGGAGAGTAGCGAGACTTGGGAGCGAAGCGAGTTAGTCGCAGCGGTGAGGGTATCTTGCGATTGCGGACACACCCTCACCCTGCCGCTTCGCGGCTGCCCCTCTCCCGCAAGCGGGAGAGGGGTTATTCACGCGGCCAGCGCCGCGTAGATCATGGTTTTGAGTTCGCGGCGCACCGGATAGGTGCTCGATGGCATCAATTGGGTCATGAAGATCATGATTATCTGTTCGACCGGATCGACGAAGAAGGCGGTCGAGAACATGCCGCCCCAGTAAAATTCGCCAACGCTGCCCGCCATCATCGTTTTTGCCGGGTCCATGGTCGAGGCAAAGCCGAGCCCGAAGCCGACACCGGCATTTTCCGCTTCGCTGAATAGCGATGTCGACAATTCGGTGAGGTCTCTGCCGCCGGGCAGGTGGTTGGCGGTCATGAGCTCAAGTGTTTTGGGACTGATGATCTGAACGAGTTCACCAGCATCATTGGCGAGCGCGCCGCCATTGACCAGCATCCGGCAGAAACGGTGATAGTCGCCGATCGTCGAGGCGAGGCCGCCGCCGCCCGACGGCATTTTTCCGGGGCGGGTCCAGCGGCTGCCGTCGCCATGGTCGAACGGTTGCATGTGCTCGGTCGGGTGGAAGGCGTAGCAATCGGCGATGCGATGCGCCTTTTCGGCCGGCACGCAAAAACAGGTATCGTCCATGCCGAGCGGCGCAAAAAGGCGCTCGCGGAATATGTCGAACAGCGGCTTGCCCTCGACCCGCTGGATGATTGCACCTAGCACATCGGTTGCCACCGAATAATTCCATGCCGTGCCGGGATCGAATTCGAGCGGGATCCGGGCAAGCTCAGCCACAAATTCGTCGAGCGTGCGGCCCGACTGGAAATCGTCGAGCTTGGCCTTGCGATAGGCGGCATCA
>JANNMK010000318.1:0-19038 GCA_031397785.1 Sphingomonas sp.
CGACACGTTGTTCCACGCGCTCATCCGCTACGCCGCTCCTGTACTGGTGTTCACGGCAGAGGAAGTCTGGGGCACGCGGTTCCCTGGTGGCGGCAGCGTGCATTTGCTGGAGTGGCCGGAATTGCCCCCCACGCGTCACCCCGGGCTCGACCCGGGGTTCCGCTCACCTGCATCACAAGACAGCGGGACCCCGGATCAAGTCCGGGGCGACGGATTGGTGGAACGGTGGAGCCAGTTGCGGGACGTTCGCCGTGCTGTCACAGAAACGATTGAACCCTATCGCCGTGACAAGACTATCGGATCCAGTCTGGAAGCCGATGTGACCGTTCAGATCGCCCATTCAGTGGACATCGAGCTCGCCGAACTGCTGATCGTGTCGTCGGCTAATTTTGTGCAAGTCGATGGCTTGGTAAGCACCGTCATCACCATCACCCCCACCACCCACGCAAAATGCGGCCGCTGCTGGCGTCACCTCCCCGAGGTCACCGACGACGGCAGCTTGTGCAATCGCTGTGCGACGGTATTGGGCGAGGCATGAGCGACACCATCACCCGCGGTTCGACAGTCACGACCAGCCCCCACCTCCGCCTCGGCATCCTCATCGCCGCGACGATCCTGATCGTCGATCAGGCGGTAAAGTGGATCGTCGTCTATCCGCTCAGCCTGGAAACGATCGGCACGATCAATATCCTGCCGTTTTTCGACCTCACCTGGGTGCAGAATTTCGGGGTCAGTTTAGGGATGCTCGAGGCGCGCAGCGACACGACGCGCTGGCTGCTGGTCGGCTTTACCGCGGCGGTCGCCATCGGCGTTGCCTGGTGGCTGTGGCGGGAAAAGGCGCGGACGGACGTGATCGCCCTCGGCATGGTATTGGGCGGCGCGATCGGCAATATCATCGATCGCGCACGGGTCGGCTATGTCATCGATTATGCCGATCTGCACTTCGGCGACTTCCGCCCGTTCCTCGTGTTCAACGTCGCCGATGCCTGCATCACCATCGGCGTGCTGCTTTTGGTTGCGCGCGCGCTGCTGGTGCGCGAAAAGGCCGATTAAGGGCGACGAGTTCAATGAAAGAGTTTCAACCCATGCGCACATCCATCATCATCGCCGCCACCGCTGCGGCTCTCACCTTGTCGGCCTGCGGGTCGACCGGCCTGTTCGACCGTAACCGGCCCGACGAATTCGCTGTTTCGCGCGCCGCGCCGCTGGTCATCCCGCCCGATTTCGCACTGACCCCGCCCGCGCCGGGCACGCCCGCCGCAACCGGCGATTCGGCTTCGGAACAGACGTTGCGCGCGCTGTTCGGCGGCGCGGCTCCGCGCAGCCCCACCGAAACTTCCGCGCTCAACCGGGCCGGCGTCGCCCGCGCCGAAGCCGGCATCCGCTCCTCGGTAGGCGATCCCGGCACGGCGGTGGTCGACAAAGGTACCGTCACCCGCGACATCCTCGTTGCGCCGAGTGGGGCAGGGCAGTTCGCCCAGGCTGTCGCTGGAACCCGCACGGGGGGCTAGAAAATCCCTCTCCTCTTGCAGGAGAGGGCGGGGCCCGCCGCGAAGCGGTGGGCGGGTGAGAGGGCTCAGCTACGGCGCTGACCCAAACCCCTCACCAAGTTCCGGTGGCCGGCAATCTGGCAACCTCCACTATCCTCTCCCTCAAGGGGAGAGGAGTTCAGTGATATTCGATCCGCACCTTGTCCGCCGCAGCCCTCGCCAGTTCGCGCGCTTCGTCGGCGCTCTCCCCCGTTGCCAGCGCCACTGCCATCCGCCGGTACGGCCGCGTCACCGGCTTGCCGAACACCCGCACATCCACCCGGCGCTGCGCATCGCCCAGCGCCAGCGCCTCGGCCAGCCCGACAATCGCGAAATCCGCAGCATCGCGATCGGCGAGCACAACCGCCGAAGCTGCCGCCGTCACGCACAGGGTGACGTCCGGTATCGGCAGCCCCAATATCGCCCGCGCATGCAGGTCGAATTCGGACAGATGCTGCGACATCAGCGTCACCATGCCGGTATCATGCGGTCGCGGCGACAGTTCGGAAAAGATCACCTCGTCCGCCGTCACGAAAAACTCGACACCATACAGCCCATGACCACCCAGATTGTCGACCACCCGACGCGCCATATCCTGCGCGGCGGCGATATGCTGCGCCTTCATCGGCACCGGCTGCCAGCTTTCGCGATAATCGCCGCGTTCCTGCCGGTGGCCGATCGGCGGGCAGAATGTCACGCCATCCTTATGCCGGATGGTCAACAGCGTGATCTCATAATCGAAGGCGATAAATTCCTCGACGATCACCCGCACCCGGTCGCCGCGCATCGCCGACACGCCATAGTCCCACGCCGCCGCCATCTCCCCGGCATCATGCACCACGCTCTGCCCCTTGCCTGATGACGACATCACCGGTTTGACGACGCTCGGATAGCCGATGGTGCCGCCCGCGTCTTGCGCCTCCGCCAGGCTTTCGGCGTAAAGATAGCGTGACGTCCGCACGCCAAGCTCGTTCGCCGCGACATCGCGGATCGCATCGCGGTTCATGGTCAGCATCGTCGCGCGCGCCGATGGCACCACGGTAAAGCCTTCCGCCTCAACGTCCCCCAGCACTTCGGTGCGGATCGCCTCGATCTCGGGCACGATATAGTCGGGCCGGTGCCGCTCGATCACCGCGCGCAACGCCGCGCCGTCGAGCATCGAAAACACCTCGCACCCGTCGGCCAGCTGCATCGCGGGTGCATCGGCATAACTGTCGCAAGCAATCAACCGGCACCCCAGCCGCTTCGCCGAAATAACTAACTCGCGCCCCAGTTCGCCGGAACCGAGGAGCAGGACATTGGCGGTGGGGGTCATGGCGCGGGGCTCCTCGATGCAGGCAGATCGTCAATGCAAGGCAGTCAGGGGGGTGCGCAAGTCAAATGCTTGCGACCCTGCCGGTAGCGCGCTACCTATGCTTCATGAATTCGCCCGCTCAACAAGATAAGTTCGGCGCCTATCGTGCCCGCAAGCGCGCGGCAGGCCTGCGTGAGGTGCGATTGTGGGTGCCGGATGTGCGCTCGCCGGAGTTTCGCAAGGAAGCGGCGAGGCAGGCCGCGCTGCTCGATCATAGCGATGATGAGCGTGAAGCTTCGGCTATGATGGCCAGGTTCACGGCCGAGGCGTGGGACAAGGAAGATTGAAGCGCGGCGATGTCGTGGTCATCGCCACAGGTAAGCCCCGGCCAGCCGTCGTCGTCCAGACAGATAGCGTGCCGACCCCCTATGACGTCCTGCTCTGTCCGTTCACGACGCACTTACTCGATGCGCCAATCTATCGGCTCCAAATCGAGCCTGACGCCAACAACGGATTGCGCATTGCCTCGCAGATAATGGTCGACAAAGTCGGCCCGGTGCCACGCGACCGGATCGGGAAAATTATCGGTCGGCTATCGCAAGCAGATCTCACGCGATTGGCTACCGCGTTGCTCGTGGTGTTGGACCTCGTTGGTAAGCCGGGCACCGGGGCTTCATAAGATATTGATCGATTGCGAGGAGTTTGCGTCGGATTTATCTGAGTCGCGAACGCCAAACTATTGCGAGCATTGAGAAGCAACCGTCTATCGGGACCGCACCTCGCCGACTGCTTTCACCCAATCATCCTACATCGCTGGATCAAAGGGACTGCCATCACCTAGTGTTCGGCGGTCGCAATTTGAGATAAGCCAAATAGCATCGCCTTCCGGCCGGCCACCACGTTCCCACCAGTTTTCCAAAAATTTTACCATCGTGTCGAACGCTTCGACCTCGCTAAGGGTGCGTAAAGGGTCCCCGGACCAAGGAAAACGTTCATCGCCCTTGTGCATCACGCCACCCCGCCAACCTCGCTTACCCCGGCACTATTGTGCCGCAGCGCCTTCAGCACCGTCTCGACGATGTGCGGCGCGTTCAATCCGGCCTCGGCATATTGCTTGTCGGGATTGTCGTGGTCCTGGAAAATATCGGGCAGCCGCATCGTGCGCAATTTCAGGCCGCCGTCGATCAGGCCTTCGTCGCTCGCCATGGTCAGCACATGCGCGCCGAACCCGCCGACCGCATTTTCCTCCACCGTCACGCACACCTCATGTCCGGTCAGCAGCCGCCGGATCAGCGCCTCGTCGAGCGGCTTGGCAAAACGCAGGTCGGCAACCGTGGTCGACAGCCCCTTGGCATCGAGCGCGTCGGCCGCCTTCATCGCCTCGGCCAGCCGCGTACCGAGCGAGAGGATCGCCACCTTACTGCCCTCCCGCACCAGTCGCCCCTTGCCGATCTCGAGCTGCACCGGCACCTCGGGCAGCGCGATGCCGGTGCCGTTGCCGCGCGGATAGCGCACCGCGATCGGCCCGCTGTCATGGCAGGCGGCGGTATAGGTCATATGCACCAGCTCGGCCTCGTCGGCTGCGGCCATCACCACAAAATTGGGCAGGGTGGCGAGATAGGTGACATCGAACGACCCGGCATGGGTGCAGCCATCGGCCCCGACCAGCCCGGCCCGGTCGATGGCAAAGCGCACGGGGAGATTCTGGATCGCGACATCATGCACCACCTGGTCATAGGCGCGCTGCAGGAACGTCGAATAGATCGCGCAGAACGGCCGCATCCCCTGCGCGGCAAGACCGGCGGCAAATGTGACGGCATGTTGTTCGGCGATGCCGACGTCAAAGGCGCGGGTCGGGTGCGCAGCCGCGAATTTGTCGACCCCGGTGCCCGATGGCATGGCGGCGGTGATCGCGACGATGCGCGGGTCGCTGTCGGCCAGCCTGGCGAGCGTTTCGCCAAACACATTCTGGTAGGATGGCGGCCCCGGCGGCGCTTTCGCCTGCACCCCGGTCACGACATCGAATTTCTGCACGCCATGATATTTGTCGGACGCATTTTCGGCCGGGCCATAGCCCTTGCCCTTTTGCGTCACGACATGGATCAGGCACGGCCCTTCGGCGGCGTCTCGGACATTTTCCAGTACCGGGATCAGATG
Source organism: Sphingomonas sp. (assembly GCA_031397785.1). Taxonomy (GTDB): domain Bacteria; phylum Pseudomonadota; class Alphaproteobacteria; order Sphingomonadales; family Sphingomonadaceae; genus Sphingopyxis. Next base: position 4,981 of record JANNMK010000318.1, read on the forward strand.
GTCGATGTTGTGGCCGTCGATCGGGCCGACATAATAAAAGCCCAGTTCCTCGAACAATGTCCCGCCCATCGCCATGCCGCGCGCGAATTCGTCAGTCTTTTTCGCCGCCTTGTGCAGCGGACCCGGCAATTTGCGCGCAAGGCGGCGGAATGCCTCCCGCACGCTCAAAAATTCGCGGCTCGATACCAGCCGGGCGAGATAGGCGGAAAGACCGCCTACGGGCGGGGCAATCGACATGTCGTTGTCGTTCAGGATGACGACCAGCCGGTTGCCCGCCGCGGTCGCATTGTTCATCGCTTCATAGGCCATGCCGGCCGACATCGATCCATCGCCGATCACCGCAATCGCCTTGCCCGGCACATTGTTGAGCTTGTTGGCGATCGCAAAGCCCAGCGCGGCGGATATGCTAGTCGAACTATGCGCCGCGCCGAACGGATCATATTCGCTCTCGGTGCGCTTGGTAAAGCCGGACAGGCCGCCGCCCTGGCGGATGGTGCGGATGCGGCTGCGCCTGCCGGTCAGTATCTTGTGCGGATAACATTGGTGGCCGACGTCCCAGACCAACCGGTCGCGCGGCGTATCGAACACATAATGGATCGCCGCCGTCAGTTCGACCACGCCGAGGCCCGACCCCAGATGCCCGCCGGTGACCCCCACTGCCGAGATCATTTCCGCGCGCAATTCGTCCGCCAGTTGGCGCAACTGATCGGGGCGAAGGCGCTTGAGATCGGCGGGGCTATCGACCGTGTCGAGCAGCGGCGTTGCAGGGGCATGGGCGGGGCGTTCAGTCATCCGGCGACAATTATAGCGTGCCGGTGAAACTGTCGAACGGAAAAGCAGAGCCCGCCCACCCGGCGTGCCCACTCGGTGGGCCCGACCGGTGCACGCCGCCCGGTGCGCGCCGCCCAGACCGCGCATCGGCGCCGGCCGTTTACCATTTGCTAACCTTACCGCCCTACTAACCGTGAAAACAGGGCAGGACGGCGCGACGTTTACGCGGCTGAAACTAATCGCGGTTAGGGCGGGGACATCGCTGTCCCTCTTGCTCCGGGTGAATGTCCGTGCCTCTCATGCCTGCCGACAGCCCCGTACGGGCACTGACCGCCACTGCGCTCAGCGCGCTGATCCTGTGCGGCGGATTCGCCGCTTTTTCGACCATCGAGTTTCCCTCGCTCGCAAGTGCGCGGCCGGCCATGATCATTTTGCCGACCGTGCTCCCGCCGCATGGCGCGGTTCCGGCGGCGGCGATCGCGACCGCACGCGGCCCGTCCGAACCGGCGGACATGCTGCTGACCGAAGCGGACTTCGCCAACCCCGCCAGCGATTTCTTCATGGATCCTGACAGCGAATTATATACCGATGCGGTCGGACTTCGCCATGACGCCGCAGAGGAAATCGGCCGGGGTTACATGCCCGCCTGATACCGCCCCTCGCCGCACACTGCTCCCCATAGCGCGCCGCGCGTGGCGGGGCAGGGCAACTGCGCCAGGCGCGTGCCATCGCTGCGGTGCCTGTTCAGGGTCGACAAATTCCCCGGCAGAATTTACTCCGCACCGGGTTTCGAAATTTGCGACGGGCATTTTTCCGGGGGGACCCTGTCCGGCCGTCGCCGGATTGCGCTATTTTTTCAGGGACTGGCATCGTGGTGCATCCACCCGCGGCAAGGCCGCTTAAGGCCAGCCGCATCTGGTGGCATGTCCACCAGTGGGTCGGCTTCAAATTGTCGCTGCTGCTCGGGTTCATCCTGTTCACCGGCACGCTTGCCGTGCTCAGTGCGGAAATCGACTGGCTGCTGCACCCCAGCCTCAGGGTCGCGCCATCCAGCGTCGGGGCCGAACCCGATTGGGTGCGTATCGTCGATGGCGCCGCCCGTCATCCCGGGGTGGAGGAGGTCAGCCGCATCGTCGCACCGACCGCCAGTGCGTTTGCGGTGCGGGTCACCGTGATCCGCCGTGACGGGTCGCTCGGCTATCTCCACGTCCATCCACGGACCGGGGCGGTGCAGGGCGATCAGGGCTTTGTCGATGCCCAGCGCATCTTCAGGAACATGCACCGCCACCTCAACCTGCCCAGCAATTATGGCGTGCCGATCGTCTCGGCCTTGTCGTTTCTGCTGCTGATCAGCCTGGTCACATCGCTCATTGTCTATAAAAAATGGTGGCGCGGGTTTCTGCGCTGGCCCCGCGCGCGTGACGCACGCACATGGTGGGGCGATTTTCACCGGCTATCCGGGGTATGGAGCCTGTGGTTCGTCGGGCTGATCGCGCTCAGCGGGGCATGGTATTTTGTCGAAAGCGTCGGTGGCGAGGCGCCATCCTTGCCTCAGGCAGCTGCACCGGGCATCGATGGTGCCCCGCCCGCCATCGCCAAACGCTTTGCCGCCAGCCTCGCCGCTGCGCGCCGCGCCGACCCCATGCTGCGTATCGAAGTGATCGACATGGCCGATGTGGAGGATGGCAGTTTCGTTTTCGAAGGACAGAAAGGCGCGTGGCTCGTGCGACCGCGCGCCAATGCGGTGTTTGTCGATGGAGAGGTGGCAGAGGCACTGCTGGTGACCGACGCGACAGACCTCGATGGCCATCAGCGGATCGCCGAAATGGCCGATCCGCTGCACTTCGGCAATTTCGGCGGCTACTGGACCAAGATTCCCTGGTTTCTGTTCGGCCTCGCCATGACCGGGCTCTCGTTATCGGGCGCTGCCGTCTATGGCCTGCGCATCGGCCGCGAAACACGCCAGCAGCTGTCAACCCTGCGCGGCCTCAGCCTGTCATGGGCGGGCATGGGCGGATGGCGCTGGCCGGCGCTGGCGATGATTGTCGTCGGCTTCGCCCTGCTGCCGGACCTGTTCGCGCGCTAGGTCAGGAACGATGGAATAGAAGGGCGAGTCAGTCGCACGCCGCGCAGGTGCCGCGCACTTCGATGACCGGACGCGCCGGGGAAAAACCCGATGCCGTTGCGGCGGCGCGGACATCGCCCGCGATTGCATCATTGTCGATATGGGTGGTCTGGCCGCAGCTATCGCAAATCAGGAATATGCAGTCGTGCAGGCAGCCCGGGTGGCTGTTGGCAACAAATGCATTGGCGCTTTCGACCCGGCGCACCAGGTTGCTCGCCACGAACAGGTCGAGGATGCGATAGACGCTGTTGGGTGCCACCCGCTTGCCGCGCGTTTTGGACACATAGTCGGCGATGTCATAGGCGCTGGCCGGCTTGTTCTGACCAGCGACCGCATCGAAAATATCGGCGCGCATGTCGGTCCACTGCTCGCCAGCGGCCTCCAGCGCGGCGCGCGCCGCGGCCGCCAGTTCGGGTCCGGCGTGATGATGATGTTTTGCCACCCCACTAATCTAGGGCCGCAGCAGCGCGACGGCAAGCACGCGATCAGGCGCCGCGATCAGGCGCGGGCGCGACCGTTGAGATCGTGGCCGAGCGCAAGCACCATCACGCCGACCAGCGTCGCCAGCAATTCGACGCTGTGCGGGCCATCATGCAGAGACAATGCCCCCGCCATGATCCCCAGGCCAAAACATCCGGTGGCGAACGGCGCGATATAACCGTGGCGGATCACCCCGTCGCCCAGCGCGACGGCGCCAAGGACTATGGCGATGCCTAGCCCGATTTCGTGCACGATATGCGAGAAGAACACGCCGCCAAAGCTGGCCAGTGCCGTCACCACGATCGCGCTGGTCAGGCAATGGGCGACACACAGCGCCGACAGCCCGATGCCCGCACGGTCCAGCCACGCGCTGCGGCGCTGCGCAACCGATGGTTCGGCGATGGCGAGGGACAGGGGCACACACATAACCTTGCACTGCGCGCGAACGACGGAACTCGTTTCGCTGCGCGCCAGCCTCTGCCACATCGGACAGCGTGTTACAACATAACATTGAGCGAAAAGTGCAAAAAAATCTTCCGTCACGATCGACCACCGATTCTGGTGATGCGCGCCTCGAGGCCGTGCGCACCGGCCGCTGTGCGCAATCGCCCAAAGTTTGGACATTTGCCATGCGGCGATTCATTCTGTCCGACGATAACAGCACAGCATCGGGTCGATTGCGTCCCCGGCCCGGCCAGCTATAGTAAAGCTCATGGGGGGACTAAAATCATGACAGACATACCATCGTTCGATCGTCGCTCGTTTCTTGGCCGCGTCGTCGGCGGCGCGGCGCTCATCGGTACGGCGGGGGCATTGCTCGGCACGGCTGCTCGCGCGCAGACCACCGACAGCGATCCGACGGACAGCGGCGGGCGCGGTCGCGGCAGCGGTACCGGTGCAACGGACAGCGACCCGACCGATTCGAGCGGTCGTGGTCGTTCCGGCACCACCGACAGCGATCCGACCGATGGCGGCGGCCGTGGCCGCGGCGCTCGCCCGGCAGCCACCACCGACAGCGACCCGACCGATGGCTCGGGCCGCGGTCGCGGCTCCAGCAATGGCGCGAGCGACAGCGATCCCACCGATTCCGGTGGCCGTGGCCGCACCGGCGCGACCGACAGCGACCCCACCGATGGCTCGGGACGGGGACGGCGGGTGTGCACCGATTCGGACAATGGGTCCAATGCGGACGGCTCCAATCGCGGTCGCCGCTGCTAGGCAAAAAATGGTCGATCGGTCGGGCATGATCGCTTGCCCGCCGTCCGCAGGAAAATATTTTGTCACGCCGCTGCGCCGGTTATCCCGGCGGCGGCAGGGCAGGACAGGAGGAAAAGCATGGCTGACAGGCAATCACTCGATCGCCGCTCCTTTCTCGGCCGCGTCGTCGGCGGCGCGGCGCTGATCGGCAGCGCGGGCGCGTTCGTCACCGGCGTCGCGCACGCCCAGACGACCGACAACGATCCGACGGATGGCTATCGGCGCGGTCGTGGCACGGGCACCACCGACAGCGACCCCACCGACGCCTCGGGGCGTGGCCGCAACGGCACCACAGACAGCGATCCCACCGACAGCGGCGGGCGTGGCCGCGGCAGCACCGGCACGACCGACAGCGATACGACCGACACCAGCGGGCGCGGGCGGGGCAATGGCACGACAGACAGCGATCCCACCGACAGCGCCAATCGCGGCCGCACCGGCACGACCGACAGCGACGCGACCGATGTCAGCGGGCGCGGGCGGGGCGCCAGCGGCGTGACCGACAGCGACCCGACCGACAGCGCCAATCGTGGTCGTACCGGCACCACCGACAGCGACCCGACCGATGCGGGCGGCCGCGGCCGCCGGGCTGCCTGCAGCGATTCCGACACGGGCAAAATCGCCGACGGCATCGGTCGCGGCCGCCGCTGCTGATGCTGCCGATGCCGCATGTCTGAACCGCGCCGATGATCGATGATCCGCTGGTCTGGCTGCTCGGGCAGGTGCAGGCAGCCCGCTTCCTGCCGCATGTCTATGAACAGGCATCGCTGGTCGTCCATGCCGCGGCGCTCGGGCTCGATCCTGCGCGCTTTGCGCCGGTGCTGACGGCTGGCGATGTCGACCGGCTGGTCACCACCACCGATTTGAAACGCGACGATCTCGTGCTCGCCGATGCCAGCGTCGACGGCGGCATCGCGCCCGGCGACTATGTCGACATCGGCGGCTATGTCGATCGCGGCGCGGTCGCCCGGCTGCATCGCGGCGGCGCGACCGTCATCGTCAATCAGGCGCACCGCTTCCTGCCCGGCCTCGGCCAGCTGTGTCAGGCGATCGAGGCGACATTCTCCTGCCATGTCCAGACCAACCTCTATCTCACGCCCGCCGGCGCGCAGGGATTTGCCACCCATTTCGATTCGCACGATGTCTTCATCCTGCAGATCGCCGGGCAAAAACGGTGGCAGCTTTACGGCACCCCGCTTGCCACCCCCTATCGCGGTGAACGGTTCCAGCGCCGCGATCATGCCGCTGGCGATCTGGCGGACAGCTTCTCGCTTGATCCCGGCGACGTCGCCTATGTGCCGCGCGGCATGATGCACGATGCGCTGGGCGTCGGCACGGTGGCCAGCCTGCATATCACCGTCGGTCTGATCGCCAAAAGCTGGGCCGATCTGGTGCTTGAGGCGGTCGCCGAAGTGGCGCTGCGCGAACCGGCATTCCGCCGCACCCTGCCGGCCGGCTATGCGCAGGGCGGGTTCGATCGCACGGCGGCGCGCGCCACGCTGGCCGACATCGGCGGCATATTGGCGCGCGAAATGCGGCTCGACCCGGCGATGGATTTGCTGGCCGACGAATTCGTCCGCACCCGCCCGGCCTTTGCCCCGGGCGCGCTCACCCATGCCGCCGCGCCGATCGCGCCGGGCGACCGCTTTGTCGCCGCCCCGCATTGCCAGGTGCGCCGCGAAAGCGAACCGGATGGCGAACGCCGTATTCGCCTGCTCGCTCCCGGCGGGGAAATCTGGTTCACCGCACAAAGCGGCGATGCGCTGGCCCGTGCGCTGTCCGGCAACGCTTTCACTCTCGCCGATCTCGGCTTCGAACATGCTGAGCCGCTGGTCTGCCGCCTGCTCGATTATGGCGTGCTGATCCGCGCCTGATTGCATCGCTACCGTCCTTGGACCCCCTTGTCAGCGCAAGTCCCCGGCGCGATATGCGGCCCATGCTCGCGCCACCCAAATCCCGCTCTGCCGCCCTTGTCGAGGGCAATCCGCTCGCGCTGGTGCGCTGGCTGACCTGTGTCGCGGCGCTGATCGTCATCATGGTCATCGTCGGCGGCATCACCCGGCTCACCGAATCCGGGCTTTCCATCACCGAATGGAAACCGATCACCGGCGCGCTGCCGCCGCTCAACATGGCGCAGTGGCAGGCCGAGTTCGATCTTTATCGCGCCACGCCTGAATATCAGCAGATCAATCGCGGCATGAGCATGGCCGATTTTCAGTTCATCTATTTCTGGGAATGGGCGCACCGCCTGTTGGGCCGCATCATCGGCCTCGCCTTTGCACTGCCACTCGCCTGGTTCGCGCTTCGCCGGATGATCCCGGCGGGCTATGGCCTGCGTCTCACCGCCTTGCTCGCGCTGGGCGGGCTGCAGGGCGTGGTCGGCTGGTGGATGGTCGCCTCGGGCCTCGTCGATCGCACGGATGTCTCGCACTACCGGCTTGCCGTGCATCTCAATCTCGCGCTGTTCATTCTCGGCGCTCTGGTGTGGACCGCGCGCGATCTGCTCGCCCGCCATCGCGGGCAGATTTCGGGGAACGCGCATCTGCGCCCCGCCGTTGCGCTCGCCTTGGTGATCCTCGCGCTGCAACTGGTCTGGGGCGCGTTCGTCGCCGGGCTCAATGCGGGCTATGCCTTCAGCAGCTGGCCGCTGATGGGGGACGAGATTTTCCCCGCCGCCACGCCGATCGTCGGCGGAATCTGGACGACCATCGTCGACAACCCGATCGTCGTCCAGTTCATCCACCGCTGGTGGGCATTTGTTGCTGCAGGCGCGATGATCTGGCTGGGCATCCAGGCGATCCGTGCGGGTGACCGGCGCGCGGGCATCGCGCTCCACGCTCTCATCGTCGTGCAGATTCTGCTCGGCATCGCCACGCTCCTGTCGGGCATGGAATTCGCCATCGCGCTCAGCCATCAGGGCGTCGGCGCGCTGGTGGTGATTGCCGCCGCCTGGTGCGCGCACGCTGCTTCGGCATCATCGGTCATATTCGTCCGGTCGCCGGAAACCCACGTTTCGTCGCCCGCTTATTGACCGGCTGTCCTATCCTCGCAAGACACTTCGCCTACAACTGTAGTCGATGACCGGGGGGATATGATGATGCGGCGACTGACCGATGGCCTGTTGCCGATCGCAGGGGCAATGGTCCTGCTTGCCACCGCTGATGGCGCGGCGGCGCAAACCGCCGCCAGTGATGGCCGCCTGATCTACGAAGCGGCCTATTTTCAGACCTATGCGCCATCGACCGCGCTCGACATCGTCCAGCGCATCCCGGGTTTCGATCTCGATAGCGGCGATGCCGATGTGCGCGGTTTTGGCGGCGCGGCGGGCAATCTGGTGATCGATGGTGCGCGGCCCAGCGCCAAATCGGACAGCCTCGAAACCATCCTCGGCCGTATCCCCGCCAGCCGCGTGCTGCGCGTCGAAATCGGTTCGGGCGATCTGTTCGGGGCCGAATATTCTGGCCGCCCGCGCGTCGTCAATCTTGTCCTCGCGGATGGCGGCGGCCTCGGCGGCACGCTCGATGCCCGTCTCGCCCGCGATTATACCGGCAGCTTCGCGCCGCAGGGCAGCGTCTCGGCGCTGCTGCGCACCGGCCGCTCCACCTTCACCGCCTCGCTGGGTTATGAGAATGAGGATTTTCTCGAAGCGGGCAGCGATACGCTGCGCGCCCTCCCGAGCCGCACGATCACCGAATTTCGCATCAAGGAAAATGATATCCGCGACCAGCAATGGTCCGCCACCGCCAGCTGGGCCTATGATGGCGGCCCCTATAAAAGCGCCAATCTCAACGGTCGCGCCGAACGCAACCGCTTCTCGCTGCGCCAGACGAACGATGTTTTCCCCGCAATCGGTGCGGTCCGCGACGACCGCCTGTCGCAGCGCAACCGCAACAGCCAGTATGAACTCGGCGGCGATGTCACCCGGCCATTGTTTGGCGGCGGTATCAAGCTGATCGGTCTCTATCGCACCGTCGCCAGCGTCAGCCGCGACGACAGTTTCAACCGCATTCTGGGCAATGTGATCGGCGGGTTCGTGCAGGATGTCGCCAGCCAGCGCGACGAAGCGGTCGCCCGCCTCGTCTGGAATCGCCCCGATGTCGGCGGCTGGAGCCTGGAAACCGGGCTCGAAGGGGCCTATAACCGGCTCGACAGCGATGTCGATCTGTTCGGCGTCGGACCCGGCGGCGCGCTCACGCCCATCGACCTTACCGTCGATGAAGCCGTGGTCAGCGAATATCGCGGCGAAGCATTCGTCAATGCGGGGCGCAGCCTCGCATCGAACCTGCGGCTCGACCTTGGCCTGACCTACGAAAATTCCGAACTCACCGTCACCGGCGATGCGCGCGCGACCCGCAGCCTGCGGTTCTTCAAGCCAAAAATTTCGGTCGACTGGCGGGCGGGTGGCGGCTGGCGGGTGCAGACATCGCTGACCCGCACTGTTGCCCAGCTCGATTTCAACGATTTTGTCGGCGCGGCGGAACTCGCCAATGATCGGGTCGATGGCGGCAATCCGGATCTGTTGCCGCAACGCGCATGGGAATGGCGTGCGTCGGTCGAACGCCCCGTCCTCGGCGATGGCCGTATCCAGCTCGAAGCGGGCTATGATGCGATCAGCCTGTTGCAGGACCGCATCCCCACCCGGGATGGCGGCGATGCGCCCGGTAATCTTGGCACCGGGCGGTTGATGTTCGCCAGCACCACCATCGACATTCCGCTCGGCGCCATCGGCATTACCGGCGGTCGTTTCACCGCCACCGGCACTGTCCGCGACACCGCGGTCCGCGATCCCTACACCGGCCTGAAACGCGATTTTTCCGGCCAGTCGCGCTGGTATGCGCAGGCCGGTTTCCGGCAGGACCTGCGGCGCTTCGCCTGGGGTTTCGATTATTTCGGCGGGCCGCGCAGCACGGTGTTCCGCCGCAACGAAATCGACACGTTCGACAGCGACGAACCCTTCCTCACCGCTTTTGCCGAATATCGCGCCACCGCCAGAACCACCGTCACGTTCAGCATCGAAAATCTCGCCGATGTCGCCAGCCGCCGCAGCCGCGTCTTTTTCACGCCCGACCGCAGCAATTCCGCTCCTGCCTTTGTCGAGGAACGCGAACGCAACCGGCACACCGCCGTCTTTCTCGCGCTCAAACATAGTTTCGACTGACCCCACGGTATCAGGATACCCGTCAACTATCCCGCCCTGTGCTTGACTTTCGGGCATCCACCCGCCAATAGCTCGCTCCAGACGCCGCTCCTTCATCGGGGCGGCGCTTGTTTTTGATCATCCACATCAGGGGAGCATGCCCGTGAAGGCGCTCAGCAGAATGACCCAGTCGGCCAATGCCGCCACGGTCGAAAAGAAATGGGTGCTGATCGACGTCGACGGCCTCGTCGTCGGCCGCGTCGCCAGCATCATCGCCAACATCCTGCGCGGCAAGCACAAGCCCAGCTTCACCCCGCACGTCGACTGCGGCGATCATGTCGTCATCGTCAACGCCGAAAAGGTGCGCTTCACCGGCGACAAGATGAAGAACAAAATCTATTACAAGCACACCGGCTATGTCGGCGGCATCAAGGAAACCACGCCTGCGAAAATTCTCGAAGGCCGCTTTCCCGAACGCGTCCTTGAAAAGGCTGTGGAACGCATGATCCCGCGCGGCCCGCTCGGTCGCCAGCAGATGCGCAATCTGCGCATTTATGCCGGCAGCGATCATCCGCATCTCGGCCAGAATCCTGAAACGCTCGATGTCGGTTCGATGAACCGCAAGAACAAGGTGGGCGCATGATGTCCGATACTGTCAACACTCTCGCCGATCTGGGCGACATCACCGTCGGCACCGATGCTGCTCCGGTCAATTATCAGGCCCCGGTTCCGCTGCGCGAACAGATCATCGACAAACAGGGCCGCGCCTACGCCACCGGCCGCCGCAAGAATGCGATCGCCCGCGTCTGGCTCAAGCCCGGCACCGGCAAGATCACGGTCAATGGCCGCGATCAGACCGTTTATTTCGCCCGGCCCACGCTGCGCCTCGTCATCAACCAGACGTTCGGCATCACCGCGCGCGACGGCCAATATGATGTGGTCGCAACCGTCACCGGCGGCGGCCTCTCGGGTCAGGCCGGCGCAGTCAAGCATGGCATCGCTCAGGCGCTGACCCGCTACGAACCGACGCTGCGCAGCACGGTGAAAGCCGCCGGCTTCCTCACCCGCGACAGCCGCGTCGTCGAACGCAAGAAATACGGCAAGGCCAAGGCACGCAAGAGCTTCCAGTTCTCGAAGCGCTGATCGGCCGGCTGCTCCGGCCACGCGCCGGGGCGTCTCTCCACTGCATGAAAACGGCCCCGGAGCGATCCGGGGCCGCTTTTCGTTTCAGGCAACCTGTGCGAACAGCCGCAGCGACAGCGGCGGCGGATCAACCAGCGTACCGGCGGTGATCTGGTCAACGATGCGCAGCGCGTTCAGCAATTCCCCGCAATCAAATGGCTTGGACAGACAGCCGACGGCGACATTGCCGGGCGTCTCGGTCGGGCAATTCCCGGTCGCAAGCAGCACCGGTATCGCCATCGCGTGCAAGTGCGCGGCCAGCGTCAGGCCATTGTCGCCCTCGGCCAGGTTCATGTCGACCAGCGCAATATCCGGCCGCTGTCCGGTGACCAGCGCCAGCGCCGATGCCACCGTATCGGCAATGCCGACAACCGCATGGCCTGCGGCAATCACGAAACTCTCGATTTGCAGTGCGACCAGTGCCTCATTTTCGACGATCAGGATATTCACTCTGGTCGATTTCCCTTTGCCATCATGATAGCGGGTGCGGCGTAAAGCCGATCGTGAAACAGGTCCGCCCCGCCACACTGTCGACCGTCAGTTCTGCTCGCAATTGCCTGGTCAGGACCTGGACGATCTTCATGCCCAGCCCGGTCGACCGGTTGGGGTCGAACCCGGCGGGCAATCCTGCGCCATCGTCTTCGATTGCAACATGAACATTGCCATCCCCTGTAGAAGCCACATGCAGTCTGATAGTTCCGCTTTCCCGCCCGGCGACAGAATATTTTATCGCATTTACAAGCAGTTCCGACACACAAAGCGCCAGCGGAATGGCCTGGTCAAGCAATATCACCGGATTTTCGCACGCACAGATCAGCGTGATGCGCCCGTCCTGCGCGTGCGCGGCAATATTGTCCTCGGCAACCTCGCGCAGCAATGCGCCGATAGCGACCCGGTCATGCTCGCTCGCAGTATACAGCCGCTGGTGGATACGCGCGACCACCGCAACCCGCTGGCTCGCCTCGTTCAGCGCCGCCCGCACCTCGGCCTCGTCGACGCGCATCGCCTGGAGCGACAGGAGCGACGTCACCAGTTGCAGGCTGTTCTTCACCCGATGGTTCACCTCGTGCAACAGCATGTCCTTGGTGCGGACCAGCTCCTGCAACGCCTGTTCGTCGGCATGGCGGCGGGTGTCGTCGCGGATGATCAGCACCGATCCGACCTGCTTGCCATGTTCGTTGTTCATCGGCCGCGCCGATCCGATCGCCAGTATCTCGCTGCCGTCGGCACGCCGGATGCGCCAGCGTTCGTCGATCACCACCTCGCCGGTGAGCACCGCCCGGCTCAGCGGCAGCAGGTCGTCGGGATAGGGTTCGCCATCCATCGTCAGCAGATTGTAGGTCGCGCTGTAATTGCCCGGCTCGACCCCCAGATGCGCCTGGCCGTGCAACTCCTTGGCACAGCTGTTGACGAAAGTGATCGCCCCTGTCGCATCGGCGATGATCACGCCTTCGCCCAGCTGGTTCAGAAAATCCTCGCGCGCCCACACGACATCCTGCAACGCCCGCGGGTTGGGCATCGGCTGGCTGGGCATAGTCGGGGCGTCCGGTGCCAAAGCGTCCGCCGCCAGGTCCAATCGGTGCGTCGTCATGGCTTCTTCCTGCCCTCCCGTGCCCCGCGGTGCAATACCGCCAATTCGGTCATCGCGCTCGCTACAGCACATCCAGACTTCCCAGCATCATCGCCTGTCGCGCCGGGCGTTCGGCCATCACCGCGAACATCTCGTCGCCGCGCGTCGTGCGCTCGACACTCATCGATGCGAACACCGCCATGAAATAGCCGCTCAACGCCCCGACGCGGTAATCCTCCCACAGCATCGCCGCGTCCGGCGACACGCCACGCGCCGCCAGCGCCGCGATCCAGCGCGCAAATCCCCGTTCGTCGGCATGCGCCCGCGCCGCCGGGTCGGCCACGCCGGTACCGATCAGATAGGCAATGTCGGTCACCCCGCTGCCGATGCCCACCGTCTGCCAATCGACGACCCAGCATTTTTCCGCCCCTCGCGCAAACAGCACATTGTCGACCCGCAAATCGCCATGCGTCAGCGTCCGCGCATGCGGCGCCCGGTCGAGATAGGCATCGAGGCGCGCGACGATCCCCGCCCCGAGGTCGAGGCATCGGGCATCGAGCCGCCCGGCATAGCGCTCGCGGAACGCCGCAAACATGGCGGGAAACAGCGCCCGGACCAGCGCCCGGTTATCCTTTTGCAACCACCCGATCGCATCGAGCTGTGCGCTGTCCCACAGCGGCGCATGCAGCGCCGCCGCCGCGTCGATCGCCGCATCGAGCATGGCTGTGTCCGCGCCCGCCAGCTGGTCGCCCTGCCGCGCCGGGGCCATGTCCTCCAACAGCAACAGGAAATCGACGCCCGCGGTCCCGGCGCGCCCGTCGCCCTCCTCGACGATATCGGCAAAATGACAGCGCGGGCGCGGCACCGGCACCCGGTCCGCCAATGCCCGGTACCAGTTTACTTCCAGCAGATAACTGCCCAGCCGCTGCGCAACAGTCCGGCTTGCCGGGTCGAGGCTCGGGCATTTCGCCACCACGCTGGTCGGCGCGGCCGCTTGCGCGCTATTGCCATCATTGCCCCCGCCATCCACCCAGTCGAGCGTCAGCCGGAAACTGTCGCACATCTGCCCGGTGCCCACCGGACTTGCGGTAAAGCCGCGCAACGCCCCTGCCGGGCGCCCCAGCGCGTGCGCCAGCCAGTCGACCTCCATCGCGTCGGGCCGTGTCGCAAAACCGGGCATTTATGCTGGCTCCGCCGGGTCAACAGCCCCCGGAGCGGCTGGCTCCGCCGGGTCGACAGCCCCCGTGGCGGGATCGAACAATCCGGTCAGTCCGGCCACGGCATGCGGCCCGATAAACATCTGTTCCACTATCCCGCGCCCATGCACGACCGCGCCGTCATGCTCCAGCACCGCATCGGCCACCGCCTGCACATGCATGGCGGCAAACGCGCCATCGTCCGCCGCGCCGAGGTCGATGCTGTCATAACCTATCTCGTAGTCGCCATGCTCCATGCCATGGCCCCAGACCGGATGGGTATAGCCCAGCCCGTTCATGTTGTAATGCCCCCGCGCAGATCCCGCTGCGGCCACCGGGG
>JANNMK010000319.1:0-11690 GCA_031397785.1 Sphingomonas sp.
ATGCCGTAATAGATGTAGCGACCCGAATAGTCGTGTTTTGTCAGCGGCCCTGTCGAGCTTGTTTTGGTGTTGTTCGATCCGGTGAGATCGGCGGACCCACCGACCATTGCCGCAATATCGGCAGTGAGCGCCGTCAGCGCGTTTTCTGAGGCCTTGCGGGTAGCGACGGTCGGCGCTTCCGCAGCGATCTTTGCCAGATATTCGGCAAAGGCCGGGCCGGGTGAGATGTCACCGGCTAGCTGCCGCGTAAAGGCAGCCCCTTGGGCGTGGGCGGCGAGGCGCGTCTGCCAATCGGTACGTGCCGCTTTGCCCTGTTGACCGACTGCGCGCCATGCAGCGGCGATTTCACCAGGGATTTCGAACGGAGCGGCGGTCCAGCCGAGCGCAGCGCGCGCAGCCGACGCCTCTGTCGCGCCCAATGGGGAGCCGTGCGTTGCAGACGTACCCTGTTTGGTCGGTGCACCATAGCCGATGATTGTCCGGCAGGCGATAAGGCTGGGCCGAGGATCGGCCAGTGCCGCAGTGATTGCCCGGCGAATGTCGGACGGATCGTGACCATCGCAGGTTTCGACGTGCCAGCCGGTTGCGGCATAACGGGCGGCTATGTCCTCGCTGGTCGAAAGGTCGGTCGCGCCGTCGATGGTGATCCGGTTATCGTCCCACAAGACTGTCATCCGGCCCAAGCCAAGATGCCCGGCGAGGCCGATCGCTTCGTGATTGATGCCTTCCATCAGGCAGCCATCGCCTGCGATGACCCAAGTTTGATGGTCGACCACAGTATCGCCATAGGTCGCATTGAGGTGCCGTTCGGCAATGGCCATGCCAACTGCCATCGCAAGCCCCTGCCCGAGCGGACCAGTCGTACATTCTATGCCGGCAAGCTCGAAATTTTCCGGGTGGCCGGCGCACGGACTGCCAAGTTGGCGGAAATTGCGGATTTCGTCGATGGTCGGGCGGTCATAGCCGGTCAGGTGCAGCAGCGCATAGATCAGCATCGAACCATGTCCTGCGGACAGGATGAAACGGTCGCGGTCTGCCCAATCGGGTGCGGATGCGTCGAATTTCAAAAAGTCGCGAAACAGTACCGTCGCTACGTCGGCCATCCCCATCGGCATCCCGGGATGACCGCTGTTGGCAGCCTCCACCGCGTCCATGGCCAGCATCCGGATGGCGTTGGCGAGCGGGCGGTCGGCGATTGGCATTGGCTGTTTTTCCCAAGGCGCCAGATTGCAAATTCGAGGCCAGGCGGCTCGTTCGATTCGGCGCGCGGTTCCTTTGCGGCGCGGGACCGCCAGCGTCAACCGCAGCCCCCATTTGACTGCTGACGATGCAGGTTTATGGTAGCGCGATGAGCGACGACGAAGTTTCAACGCTGGTTGCGCGACTTGAAAAAGCGGTCGCCCGTCTCGAGACGGATGCCGAGGCACTTGCGCGGCGTATCGACGGTAGTGGTGCGCCGACCGGCGACCACCGATTGCGGACTGAGGTGACAGCGGTAATCGACGAACTGAGCGCCATGATCGGAGAACCGCGTGGCTGACATCGACCTGCATATCGGCGGGCATGTTTATACCTTGAGCTGCGCAGAGGGCGAAGAAGCCGATCTGCTGCGTCTGGCCGCTATGGTCGATGGCGAAATATCGCGCGCTCGATCACTGATCGGTGGAATGACCGAGGCGCGGCAATTGCTGTTTGCCGCGATTTTTCTGGCCGAGCGGGTTACCGACGGCACAACGAAGAACCGCCCGCTGCCCGCCGCCGATCTGGCCTCCTTGGCAGGTCTGGCAGAGCGTATCGAGGCAGTCGGCAGCCGGTTATCTTCGCTAGCCAGTGCCGGGACTTGAGTATGGGGGCCTAAAGTCCTACCTTGGGCCCGACGGGTACTGCCTGGTGCGAGGCTTAGCGAAAATCCCTGAGGCGATAAAATCATCCATGGGGGCTGTCCCTGCCCGGACCCTGGTCCGACGTATATGGTCCCCACCTGACGTTACTGGCGTCAGAGGATATTCCTGCTTTCGGCCAATGCGGTCCCGTCACCTTTCCGCGCTGTGGCAGAGTTTCGACCAATGACCGGCCAGACCGGGCTGGAAAAGAACAGGCTGCGGGTCGACGCGCGGCGCCGAAGAACCGCATTCGCGGCTGCCGAGGGCGCTGATCGCTGGGCACCGACCGCCGAATGTCTCGATCGACTGGTTGGTCGAAGCGAGTTTGGTCGAGGTGTAACACTTGCATCATACCGACCGAAGGGTTCCGAAGCTGATCCGGCGCCGATCGATGCACTGGCCGCTGAAGCCCAGATGACGCTGTGTTATCCGCGGATCGATGCCGACGGCGAAATGCGTTTCTACGCCATCGGGCCGAGCGGCGGGATCGTCCGCGATAGTTATGGCATCGCGGTTCCGGCGACCGATGGACGATTGGAGCGGCCATCAGTCATATTGGTTCCACTGCTGGCATTCGACCGATATGGGACGAGGCTGGGTCAGGGCGGCGGCCATTATGATCGCGCATTATCGGCAATCGAGGCGCGGTTGGTTGATCAAGGGCGACGGTTGGTGAAGATCGGTATTGCATGGAGCATACAGGAAATGCCCAATTTGCCATGCGATCCGTGGGATGTGCCACTGGATGCCGTGATGACGGAAAAGGAATGGATAGCGATATGAACCCGCACGATGCCGACGAGTTTCAGCCGAGCTGGCGCAAGCCTGCGGGCGTCGGGTTGATTTTATTGTGGATCATCATCTGGTCAGTGCTGGTTGTCAGCAGCCTCGACTGGATCGGTCCGCTGCCGATGATCGTCAGCCTGCTTCTTTATGTTTTCGCTGGCGTCGCATGGATAGCACCATTGCGGCCCATATTGATCTGGATCGAGACCGGACGGTTCACTGCGGGGGATTAGCACCGGTCTCCATGAAGGAATGGCGCGAGTGACGGGACTCGAACCCGCGACCTCCGGCGTGACAGGCCGGCGCTCTAACCAACTGAGCTACACCCGCATCCGGTGTGTGGCCGGGCGGATATGGCGGGCGGACCGTTAAGTCAACCGTCCAGTGACGGCTGCACCGTTTTTTGTGGCGAAGGTGCAGCGCCCATCGTTGCGCTGGAAGGGTCCGCGATCGATGCGGCACCGGTCGAACGCAATATGGTCTGGATGATGATCAGCAGGGGAACGGCCAGAAATGCCCCCGGGGCGCCCCATATCCAACCCCAGAAGCTGAGCGAAACCAGGATCAGCAGCGGATTGATGGTCAGCCGACGACCGAGCACCATCGGGGTGACAACATTGGCCTCGACCGTGTGCAAGCCGATCTGGATCAGTGCAGGCAACAGCGCGATTGCGACGCTGTCAAAAGTCATCAGACCGCCCATCGCCAGCAGCAATGCGGCGATGATTGGCCCGACATAGGGCACGAAATTGCACAGGGCGACGATGCCGCCCCACATGAACGGCGAGGGCATGCCGAGCGCCCACAACAGCATCGCAACGCATAGACCGAGTCCGGCATTGATGAAGACGATCGTGGTTATGTAGGCCGACGTCGAATCGACTACATTCTGTATTACGCGGGCGGTTTGCAGCGCACCGTCAAAGCTGCCTCTGCTGCGGATGGTGACGCGGCGCAGTGCCGTCCAGCCCGCCAGAAAGAAATAAATCAGCAAAACCGCGAAAAATGTCTGGATTGCCGCCGCCGGGGCAGAGGTCGAGAGATATTCCATCAGCGAGTCGGGTGTTTCCACTGCCACCGCCTGCGCTTGCGCCGCGGTGTTGGTTGCAAAAGCCTGGAGCGCCTCATCAACGAAGCGCTGCAGACTGGCATAAAAATCGATCACGGGAGCGAGATTTTCCTGAATTTGCGGCAAGCGTTGAGGCAGGCGGACGAACCAGTCGCTGGCCGGGACGACGATCAGCGCCAGCGCGCCATTGATGACGGTCAAAAATACCAGCACGCAGCTCAGGGCCGCCAGGGTCGATGGGACGCCGCGCCGTTCCAGCCATTCGAGTGCCGGCACCAATGCAATGGCGATGACGATGGCAATGGTGAGCGGCAGGAAGAATTCGGCTCCAGCCTTTAGTGCAAATGGCATGCCCAGCAGCAAGCCGGCGGCCGCAAGGACCACAAGCCGCTGGGCATGATCCGGGCCCTTCGCAATTCCCTGCCCTGTCAAGTTATCGGGCACATGCTTTTGTTCCGGTTCGTTCATTGCGTCGATATGCCAGTGTCGAAGCGCTTCGTCACCTATGTCCTATAGTGAAACGATTTTGGCTGCGACAATCGATTGCAGCGACGGATATGACCGCTTTTTAACCAAATATTGTGGTGTTGGTGGGACAAGGCCCTGAGAAATTCTCGGCCTAGGACCAATAATGACGCATGCCACCCAATCCCGCACGACCCTAAGCGCTGCGCTTCTACAATCGATCGCGCTCGCTGCAGGCACGACCGCTTTGATTGTGCCGGTCGTCGCCAACGCAGCGGGAACGCGGGCTGGTACGGTGATCGACAATACGGCAACTGCGACGTTCGATCAGGGCGGAACGCCGGTGACGGTGAATTCGAACGTGGAAAGCATCCTTGTCGACGAACTGCTTGATGCCGTTGTCGACTGGAGCGATGCATCGGATGTCCAGACCACACCGAATGCAACCTCGCAGATATTGGCTTTCGAGCTAACCAATGGTGGCAATGGCCGCGAAGCATTTACGCTGTCGACAATATCGACACTGGGCGGCGACCAATATGACCCGACCGTAACGTCGATTGTGATCGACGATGGCGATGGCGTGTACGAACCCGGGATCGACGTCGTCTATGTTCCAGGGTCTAACGACCCGGTGCTCGACCCGGACCAGAAGGTGACGGTATTTGTTGTGGCAACGACGCCGGTCGGTGTGACCGACGGCAACCGTGGCGGCGTCCAACTGATCGCGGCGGCAAAGACCGGTACCGGGGCGCCCGGAACGGCATTTGCCGGACAGGGCGAAGGCGGCGGCGATGCTATCGTCGGCACGTCGGGTGCCGATGGTGCGGACGACGGCTATTATCAGGTGACGGCGGCCACCGTAACTTTGCTCAAGACAGCTTCTGTTTCTGATCCGTTCGGTGGGGCCAGCGCGGTCCCGGGGGCGATCGTCACCTATACCATT
Organism: Sphingomonas sp.; assembly: GCA_031397785.1. Classification (GTDB taxonomy): domain Bacteria; phylum Pseudomonadota; class Alphaproteobacteria; order Sphingomonadales; family Sphingomonadaceae; genus Sphingopyxis. The sequence continues at coordinate 5,150 of JANNMK010000319.1, forward strand.
GCTGCCACCACGGCGGGTTCGGGCAGCTTGCCCAACCTCTCTATCAATGACGCCGTGCCAACCGGGACCACCTATGTGCCCGGTTCGATCACGCTCGGCGGCACTCCTATCACCGATGCCGCCGACGCGGATGCCGGTCGGTACTCCAGCAATGCAGTGTCTGTCGCACTGGGCACAGTAGCCGGGGGACAAACCCGCACCGTCACTTTCCGCGTCACGATCAATTGAGGACCAAATCGATGCTCCGCGCCCTGACCATTGTTTCCGCCATGCTGATCGGCAGCCCGTCGCTGGCTCAAGCCAATAATCCCGTATCGCTCGACAGCAGCGTGCTGGTCGAGCGCACATCGACCGACGCCAGCGGCAAAACCCAGCTCGTTCTCGAGGAACCGCGGGTCGTGGTGCCCGGCGACAAGCTCGTGTTCGTGCTGCGTTACCAAAACAACGGGCGCGCACCGGCAAGCGATCTCATTGTTACCAATCCCCTGCCTCAGGCCGTCGCATACCAAACCAGTGACGATAACCGGGTTCAGGTCTCGGTCGATGGCGGCCGGTCGTGGGGACAGCTTGCGGCAATGACGGTTCGTGACGGCGATGGCACCAGCCGCGCCGCACGCGCCGAAGAAGTCACCCATCTTCGCTGGGCCTTTACCCAGCCGATCCCGGCCGGAGAAGCCGGTCGTCTGATGTTCCGTGGCATCGTTCGATAACCCAAAATTCTCACGGAGCCTACGATCCCGCGCGTTTGCGGGGAGAATGATTACATCCAGAAGGAACGCAGCAAATGACCAGTAAGCTGTATCAACTCGGGTCGTGCAGTCTATTGGCCGTTGCCATTGCCGGTGCTTCACCTGCAATGGCCGCCGGCACGACGGCGGGGTCATCGATCACCAATACCGCGACCATCAACTATCAGGTCGGTGGCGTGGCCCAGGCACCGATTAACGATGGCGACACATTTGTCGTTGACCGAAAGATCGATCTGACCGTCGCCGAACTCGGCAACGCGACTACGGTTGTCGTACCCGGCCAGACCGGTGCAGTGACGACATTTACCGTTAGGAATGACGCCAATGCCGTACTCGATTTTGCGCTGGCCGTCACCCAGACGACGGGCGGAACAGCGGCGCATGGCGGCACCGACAATTATGACGTTACCGCGCCGACCATCTATCGCGATACCAATGGCAACAATATTTATGATGCCGGTACCGATGTAGCGGTTACCTTTCTCGATGAACTGGCCGCCGATGCAACGGTGACCCTGTTTGTGGTTGCCAATGTGCCGGCGGGACGCGCCACTGGCGATGTCGCCAACGTCCGACTGGTCGCAACGGCGCGCGAAGGCGGGCTTGCGGCGACGCAGGGGGCCGTCCTGGTTCAAACAACCGGTGCCAATACGGCGGGCATGGACACTGTATTCGCCGATGCGGCAGGTGTCGCCGATGCGGCACGAGATGCGGCGCAAAGCGATGACGACGATTATACCGTGTCAACCGCGACGCTGTCGCTCGACAAGCGCAGTATCGTCGTCAGCGATCCGGTCAACGGAACGACAAACCCCAAATTGATTCCAGGGGCAGTGGTCGAATATTGCATCGCTGTTAGCAATGCAGCCGGCGGCGCATCGGCAAACAGCATCGCAGTCAGCGACGTTTTGCCTGCGACGTTGACTTATGTCGCGAGCTCGATCCGTCTCGATGGCACGACGACCGGCCTTGTCTGCAATGCGGACGGCGTGGCGGGAGGCACATTCGCCTCGGGGACGGTCTCGGGAACGCTGGCCACGGTCACGGCAGGCGCAACGCGCACGCTCGTGTTCCGCGCCACGGTCAACTGATCGAAAAAGGGGAGACTCTGCGCCACATGGTGCGGGGCCTCCCCCTCTTGACCATGACCATAATTTAACAATGTCGCTTTGGCGCAAATTACTGATCGGCATGACAGCCGGCACTGCAGCATCCGTGCTGTCGGGTGCGGCCGACGCACGCGTGGTCAGCAATGTCGCGGCCGTCGACTGGACCACCCCAAGCGGACCGGTCAGCGTACGATCCAACCGGGTGGACATTATCGTCACACCGAGGCCAACCCCGCCGATCGAAACCGCAATCTACCGCATCGATCCACCCACTGGCGGCAATGTGTCACGGATCGACGGCAGCGGCTGCCTGACAGTCGGCCAAGGCACGGCGGCGACCAGCGTACCCGCACCAGGCCCCTCTAGCACCGTCTCTTTGACGCGAGCTTCCAGTTTCACCGCCGGGCAGACCATTGCCTTTGGCGTTCAATCGCCCGCCGACAATCGCGATCCCCTGACTCGTGAAACCATTGATGTGGTGATCCGCACCGACAATGGCGATGTGGAAACGCTTCGATTGCGCGAAGATTCGGAAAATGGCGGGTTTTTCATCGGCTATCTCGTCACCGTGCGACGTCCGCCGGCACTGGTGCAGGGCGACTGCCGCCTTTCGGTCGATACTGGGGCGGGAATCCGGATCGGCATTTTTCGCGACGGTGCCGGCACCGAACTGGCCAGCGCGCTTGCCAATTTCCTCATTGATCCATTCGGGATCGTATTCGATAGCGGCGATGGGGCACCCGTGCCGGGCTCACGCGTGACGCTGATCAACGCAGACACTGGCCTACCCGCTGAAGTGGTGGGTGACGATGGCGTTTCCGCCTTTCCGAGCAGCGTAATTACCGGATCGACGGTGACGGACGCTGGGGGAACAACCTATGTCTTTCCGCCCGGCGACTATCGGTTCCCGTTCGTGGCACCCGGCAATTATCGCCTTGTCGTACAGCCGCCTGAACCATATAGGTGGCAATCGCAGGCACTCCAGTCCGACCTGGCTGATTTCCGCCGTCCAGACGATGGCTCGCCCTATACTATCAATACCGCGAGCTATGGCGCGATTTTTCAGCTCGTCACCCCTGCCCCGGTGCGCGTCGATATTCCCGTCGATCGCCCTTCTGCGGCATTGACCCTAAGCAAAACTGCCAGCACCCCCATCGCGTTGCCGGGCGAGGTTTTGCAATACCGCATCGAAGTGCGCAACAATGATGCAAGGCGGACCACCGGCGCAGTGACGATCAGCGACGAGTTGCCGCGCGCCATCCGCCTACGCCCCGGGTCGGTCCGCTACAATGGGGTGGTAATAGCTGCGACCATTGCCCCGGACGGGCGACGGTTTTCAGTGACAGTCCCTGCCCTTTTGCCCAACTCTCGCGGGATTCTGTCTTATCTGGCGGAAATCCGCCCGAATGCCCGGCCTGGTGATGCGATGAATATCGCCACGGCAGCCGATAATCGCGGTGCGACCAGCAATGTAGCGGACGCGACCATCCGCATCCGGCGCGATGCACTGGGCGACCGGATCGTCATAGTTGGCCGGGTCACAAACGGTGGCTGCGTGGTCGATCCAGACGATGCACCCGGCATCGGCGGTGTGCGCGTCATGCTTCAGGATGGCAGCTTTACCGTTTCGGACAGGGATGGCCGATACCATTTCGAGGGTGTGCGACCAGGTCTGAGCGTAGTACAAATCGACCCAAGCACTCTGCCGACGGGACTTGTCCCGGTCGATTGCGCCCGCAATAATCGTGCGGCCGGTAGCGCCATATCACGCTTCGTCGAAGGCCGCGGCGGTGAACTCAAACGCGCCGATTTTCGTGCTGTATCGATAACTTCCGAAGAGGCGCCGGGCGACGCGCCGATGGCAATCATGACCGCAATCAGCGCTCCTTCGCGCCCGGTTATCATCGACGATCGGGTCGCTGGCGGTGCCGAGCGTGATTTCTTCGAGGGCGAAACCGCCGGAATTGGCTGGCTGTTTCCGTCAATCGATCACAACCCGCGGTCGCCATCGATCCGAATTGCAATCAAGCATTTGCGCGGCCAGACAGTGACGCTGACGCTTAACGGGCGACCGATCGATCCATTGAACTTCGACGGTGCACAGACCGCTCCCGATGGCAGCTTCGAGATCAGTAACTGGCGCGGTGTCGAAATTGTCGATCGCGGCAATGATGTTGTCGCTCGCGTGCTCAACGCCGATGGCACTCTGGCCCAAGAATTGCGGCGCACTGTCCATTATGCGGGCGGTCCGATCAACGCCACACTGCTGCTTGACCGTTCGCTGCTGGTAGCCGACGGCCTGCACCGTCCGGTCATCGCGGTACGCCTGCTTGATCGGGACGGTCGCCCAGCAAAACATGGCATGGTGGGCGACTTTATCGTTCAGGAACCGCACCGTGCCGCTGTCGAACAGGATGCCGAGCAGGCGCGCCAGCTCTCTGGCCTCGAACGCGCACGTACCAACTGGCGCATCGAAGGAGATGAGGGCGTTGCCTATATCGAACTTGAACCGACGACTGCATCGGGAACTGCACGGATAGCGTTCGAATTTCGCGACGGCACAACCACTCGCCAGCAGCAGATCGATGTGTGGTTAAACCCGGGCGACCGGCCCTGGACGATTGTCGGATTTGCCGCAGGAACAATTGGTTATAACACACTTGACGACCGCATGGAGCCTGTTGCCGAGAATCTGCCGGACGACAACCTCGATGGCCGCATCGCGCTATATGCAAAAGGCCGGGTGCTGGGCGAGTGGCTGATGACGCTGTCCTACGACAGCGACAAGGAAGCGGATGAAACGCGTTTCGGAGGGGTTATCGACCCGCGCGCCTATTACACGATCTACGCGGATCGCGCCGATCGCGGGTTTGATGCAGCATCGGTGCGCAATCTGTATCTCCGGCTGGAACGGCCGCAATTCTATGCGCTGTTTGGCGATTTCGAGACCGGCATCAACGAGCCGCAATTGACCCGCTATCAACGGTCGATGAACGGCGTAAAGGCCGAGTATGGCGGCGAAAACGTCTCAGCCACGGCCTTCATCGCCGATACCCCCTATCGCTATCGACGCGACGAGTTGCAGGGCAATGGCTTGTTGGGCCCGTATCAGCTTGCTGCGCGCGGCATCCTCGCGAACAGCGAGCGGGTCACCATCGAAATCCGTGACCGCTTGCGTTCGGATATTGTCATCGAAAGCCGCACGCTAGCCCGCCACATTGACTATGACATTGATTATTTCGCCGGGACATTGCGGTTTCGCGAACCGATCCTGAGCCGCGACTCCAGTTTGAACCCGCAGTTCATCATGGTTGATTATGAAGTCGATGGTGTCGGGCAACGCGTTACCAACGCGGGTGGCCGCGCCAGCTGGACCAGCGACGACGACCGGCTGCGCATTGGGGCGACTGCCATCAGCGACCGAAGCGAAAGCACGCGATCATTGATGGGCGGCATGGATGTTCTCTATCGACCCGATTCGGCAACCGAAGTTCGTGCTGAATTCGCCGCAAGCAACACCAACAGCATCAGCGCCAGCGCCGCAGGTCCGGGACGCGACACCGGCACAGCGACGGCATGGCTGGTCGAAGTCGAGCACCATGGCAGTGTTTTCGATCTGCTCGCCTACGCCCGGGAACGTGAAAGCGGGTTTGGCGTCGGCCAATTGAGCAATGCCGGCGATGCGAGCCGTAAATTCGGTGTCGATGGAAAGCTGCGCATTGGCCGCGACGTCTCGCTGATCGCCAGCGCCTGGCAGGAAACCTATCTCGATCGCGATGCGAGCCGTATGGCGGCACGTCTGCTTGCGGAATGGCGCACGAACGATACGACACTACGCGCCGGTCTGACCCATGCCGTCGACGATCTGGGAGATGCGTCGACCAATCGCTCGACACTCGTTCAACTGGGTGCGACCCAGCGTTTGTTCGATCAGCGACTTGAAGTGGACGCGCAGACCGAATTTGCATTGGGCGGCAATGACGGCAGTGTCGATTTCCCGGCACGCCATCGCCTGGGTGCGCGTTTTGCGATTAGCCAGGCTGTGGCATTGGTTGGCAGCTATGAAATCGCCGATGGCGGGACGGTCGATGCCAGAACCGCACGGCTCGGCTTCGATGTGCGCCCCTGGAATGGCGCGCGCGCTACCTTGAGCGGCAACAGCCAGGGCCTTGGCGAGTTTGGTCCGCGCAGCTTTGCAGCTTACGGGCTGGCCCAGTCGCTGCAGGTTAGTGAACGCCTGTCGGTCGATTTTACGCTGGATGGCCAACGCACCCTTAGCGGGATTAGCGCCGCAGATGTGCTCGATCCGGCGCAGCCGGTGGCTTCGGGCGGCTTTATCGATGGCGCGGGCTCGATTACCGAAGATTTCACAGCCGTGACGGCAGGCGCAACCTATCGCACCGAAAGCTGGAGCCTGACTGGTCGGGCGGAGTACCGTGATGGCGAAATCGCCAATCGATTCGGGCTGACGATCGGCGGCATTCGCCAACTGGGAGAAGGACGAGCGTTCGGCGGCCTGTTCACATGGACAAAGGCGGACAGCGATATTGCCGCATCGACCGAAACAATGTCAGCCGAAGTAAGCTGGGCGCATCGTCCAGCCAACAGCCGCTGGAGCGTGCTCGACAAACTGGAATTCCGGTTCGATGAAATCGCTGGCGCCGTGGCCGGCCTGCCGGGGCC
>JANNMK010000326.1:0-14515 GCA_031397785.1 Sphingomonas sp.
TCAGGATCGGCACCGATCAGCTGCTGCCCCGCGCGCGTGCGCTGGTCGAGGAGGTCGGGCGTGCCAGCGCCGGGGCCGGGCATCCGGTTATTGTGCGCGGCCACACCGATAGCCGCCCTTATGCATCGGGCGGGGGTATGAACAACTGGCTGCTATCCTCGGCGCGCGCCGAGGCAACCCGGGCGGCGCTGCAGCGAGTTGGTGTCGGCGACGAGCGGATCAGGCGCATCGAAGGGGTGGCCGATCGCGAACCGGTGGTGGCGGCAAACCCGCTCGATCCGCGCAACCGGCGGATTTCGATTACCCTGGCGCGATGACGATCACCCTTTCTTGAGATGTCGTCGCCCGAGCAGTTCGGCAATCTGGACGGCGTTCAGCGCCGCACCCTTGCGCAGATTGTCGGAAACGCACCACAATGCCAGACCGTTTTCGACGGTCGGGTCCTCGCGCACCCGGCTGACATAAGTGGCGTCGTCCCCTGCCGCCTCCACCGGGGTGGTGTAGCCGCCGTCCTCGCGGCTATCGATCAGCATGATGCCGGGGGATTCGCGCAGCAGAGCCTGTGCGTCCTCGGCCGAAAGCTCCCGCTCCATCTCGATATTGATCGCTTCGGAATGGCCGACGAACACCGGAACGCGCACGCAGGTCGCGTGGACCTTGATCTTGCTGCCGAGGATCTTCTTGGTTTCGACGACCATCTTCCATTCTTCCTTGGTCGATCCGTCGTCGAGGAAGCTGTCGATATGAGGGATGACGTTGAAAGCGATCTGTTTGGTAAATGTGCTGATCGTTTTTTCGTCGTTGACGAAGATCGCCCGGGTCTGTTCGAACAATTCGTCCATGCCGGCCTTTCCGGCGCCGGAAACCGACTGGTAGGTCGAAACGACGATGCGCTTGATCGTTGCCGCGTCGTGGATCGGTTTCAAGGCCACGACCATCTGTGCAGTCGAACAATTTGGATTAGCGATGATATTCTTGCGGGTGTAGCCGTCGATCGCATCGGGATTGACCTCAGGCACGATCAGCGGGACATCGGGGTCCATGCGATAAAGCGAGCTGTTGTCGATGACCACGCAGCCGGCCTTTGCCGCAATCGGCGCATAGATTTTGGTGGCTTCGGAGCCTATGGCGAACAGCGCGATGTCCCAGCCGGTGAAATCGAAATGCTCGATATTCTGGACTTTTGCGATCTTGCCTGTGTCGCCGAGATCAACCACTTCGCCAGCGGAGCGCGACGATGCCAGCAAGGCAATTTCATCGAACGGAAACTGTCGATCCGCGAGGATATTGACCATTTCCCGACCGACACTGCCGGTCGCCCCTGCGACCACGACGCGATAACCCATGTGATGCTCCTGCTAGTTGCAGCGCGCCATAGGGGCAAAAGGGTGCAAGGAAAAGCGGACACCGGTGGCCAAATGCCCGAATTGTTGCGGTCGATCAGCCCGGAACAGCGTCGAACGCGACTGCAAGGCGCGGCTGCGCGCTGGCGAAGGGGACGGTGCCATGCCAGACATAGCTGGGAAACAGCACCAGCATGCCTTCGACGGGCGCAATCATCCGCTGTGGCGCGAGATCAAGCCCCAGCGAACTATCCGGCGCGCCGAGCGTCAGAGCGCCGGGTGATTGCCATGCCGCGGAAGGGGCCGTGCGGACTTCCGGAGGCAGGGAGACATAAAAGGCGCTGCTGAGCCAGCCGTCCTGATGGATGTGGCTGACATGGAAACCGGTATCGCGCAAGCGCACCGACCAGCTGTTCCGGAACGCAACCCGCCTGGTGTTGCGCCTGAGAAAGGGGTGCTGGGCATCTGTCGGCAAGCTGGCCAGCCAGTCGGCGACCTGGCGATAGATGGCGAGGCCCAGCGATTCGATCAGTTGGTTGTGGCGCAGGAACAGATGCCCGCGGGTCTGCGTACCCTGACGCAGCGATTGATCGGCTGGATGATCGGACGTTGTGTGCATCGCGGTCAGGGCATCACGCAGTTCGGCAAGATAGGAGGCCATGTCGGCATAGCCTGGCGGAGGGTCGAGCATGATCGTCGCTGTGACCTGGTCGAAATCGTTGAGCCACCGCTCCCGCGGATCATCGAGCAACCGCCAGCATGTGCCGAGATAGGCCCAACCAGCCTGCGAATCCGGCATGAGGGTAACTGCCCTTTGCGCGTGCCGCTCCGCAGCCTGGGGATCGCCGGCCACCAGCTGCCAATGCGCCGCCTGAACGCAGGCGAGTGGTTCTGCATCGTTGCCCATCGCCAGCGGCTCCAGCACAGCGAGCGCCCGATCGACAGCCCCGCACGCACCGAGTGCATCGGCATGGGCGACGGCAAAATCGCGCCTGTCGGGGAAGCGCCTGGTCGCCTGTTCGGCCCATCCGAGCAGTTCCGCATGACGGGCAAGGCTACGCGCGGTGCCGAGTGCACTGGCCCATAATTGTTCATGGTGAGGATGGAGCGCCAAAGCGGTCCGATATGCTTCGAGCGCGAGATCGCCCTGCCCTATCTGTGGCAGCAGGCGCGCCATGGTTTCCTGAGCATCGAGATACAACGGATCGAGCGTGATCGCCGAGCGATAATGGTCGCCAGCCTCTTCGAAGCGGCCGAGATCGGCAAGGATGTGCCCGTGGAGGGCAATGGTCGCAGCCTGAATATCCGGTCGTGTGACAAATCGCCCAAGCACCGCAAGTGCCTCATCGGGGCGGTCCAGCATCCGCAAGGCAACAGCGAGGGCATGCGCGGCCCGCACCGAATCCGTTTCGAGCGCGGTCGCGCTGGCGAGCACCGGCGCGGCGGCGGCGGCGGCATCGCCGGCACGGATCAGCGTTTCGCCAAGCCGCAGCTGCGCGTCGGCGTCCTGAGGGGCGAGCGCCGCGACACGCCGCCGGGCGACAAGCTCAGCGCCGGTTTCTCCAGCAACTTCAAGCAGCTCGGCCAGCAGACCCCAGAACCGACTATTTTCCGGATCGAGATTGATCGCTGCATTGAAAGACCGACGAGCATCGTCGATCAACCCGGCCGCCCGCAATGCCGAGCCAAACAATGCATAGACGTCGGCGTGGATCAGGCCATCTGCAAGCAATGGTTGGATCCGCCCCACCGCCCCGCCAGCATTGCTATCCTTGAGCAGGCGCTGCGCTGCAGCCAGTTCGCGGGATTGTACAGGGGTTAGGGCTGGCCTGGCCGTCATGCCGACGCTTTGCCGGAGCGCGGCCGTGGCTGCAACCACCCCGGCAAGCAAAAGGGCCGGGGATCAACCCGGCCCTTTGCAAATCCTTTGAAGCGACCGCCGCCTATTTGACGTCGCTGCGGTTGTCGCGGCGTTCGGCAATACGCGCCGATTTGCCGGTGCGGCCGCGCAGGTAATAGAGTTTGGCGCGACGCACTGCGCCCTTGCGGACGACAGTGATGCTGTCGATGTTCGGCGAGTAGAGCGGGAAGACCCGCTCCACGCCTTCGCCGAACGACATTTTGCGCACGGTGAAGTTGGAGCCGATGCTCTTGTTCGAGCGGGCAATGCAGACGCCTTCGTAATTCTGAACGCGGGTGCGCTCGCCTTCGACGACCTTCACGCCGACGCGCAATGTGTCGCCGGGGCGGAAATCGGGAATGGTGCGGCCTTCCATCGCCTTGGCGACTTCTTCGGCTTCGATCGTTTGCAGGAGGTTCATGCCTCGTCCTCTAGTCCATGCCGCGCGCCAGAGGCAGGTCGGTCCCGAACGCCCTCATGGCGCTCCCAAAGGTCCGGCCTGCGTAACCGTGTATCGATTTCCGACCGGGCTTTGCGCCAAGCGGCAATCTTCGCATGATCCCCCGATCGCAGCACTTTGGGGATCGTGCGCCCTTCCCATAATGCAGGTCGGGTATAGTGGGGATATTCGAGAAGACCGTTTTCAAACGACTCCTCTTCTCCGCTCAAGGTCGCGCCCATTACGCCGGGAAGCAGGCGAATGCAAGCATCGAGCAGCATCAGCGCCCCCATCTCCCCGCCCGACAGGATGATGTCGCCCATCGAAATTTGCTCGATCCCCGGCCGGGCATCGAACAGCCGCTCGTCGAAGCCCTCAAACCGTCCGCACAGGATGGTGACGCCGGGTCCGGCGGCCAGTTGGCGGATGCGGGATTGAGTGATCGGCCGCCCACGCGGTGTCATGGCAAGCAGTGGGTAATCCGGGCTGTCGACGACAGCGCAATCGACAGCACGCGCTAGCACATCGGCACGCAGCACCATGCCTGCACCTCCGCCAGCCGGCGTATCGTCGACAGTGCGGTGTCGATCGGTCGCGAAATCGCGGATGCCGATTGCGGTACAGGACCACAGATGGTCTGCCAGCGCCCGGCCGGCGATGCTGTGGGCCAGCGGCCCGGGGAACATGTCCGGGTATAAAGTGAGAATATGGGCGGCGAAGGTCATTCGATATAGGCCGCGTCAATCACCACCCCCGCCTCGCTCCATCGCGGCACGGCAGCAGCAGTCATCGGCACCATGAAGCGTTTGCCCGGCTTGCCGTCGTCCTGCGCGGGGCGTTCGATTTCGAGGATGTCGCCTGCCCCAAAATTGTCGATCAACACCACGGTGCCGAGCAATGTGCCGTCCGCCGATATGGCGGAAAGTCCGATCAGATCGTGATGATAATATTCGCCATCCGCCAAAGGCGGCAGAGCGCTGCGCGGCACGGTGAGTTGCGTGCCGCGGGCGCGTTCGGCGGCGCTGCGGTCTGGGATTTCGGTGATGCGGGCGATTGCGCCGCCCTTGACCGGTTTGATGCTGTCGAGTGTCAGTGTGCCAGCGTTGAACGTCCGGTAGCTTTTGAGGGCTTCCGGGCTGTCACCAAAGAGTTTCAGGCGCACCTCGCCGCCCAGTCCATGCGCGCCGGTTATCGCGGCGAGGACGACCGGGCGGTCGGGGTTACGCATGATCAGGCTCAGCCTTCGGTCTTGGCTTCTTCGGCAGGGGCCGGCGGGGCTTCTTCGGCGGGACCGCCTTCTGCAGCCTGTTCGGCCATGGCCGTCGCGTCGTCAGCGGTTGCATCGGCCGGGGTTTCGTCAGCGACGGCTTCTGCCACTGCTTCGGCGGTAGCTTCGCTCTTCACCGAACCGGTCGAGTCCGATTCAGCGGCTGTAGCAGGCTCTGCTTCGGCTTCAACCGCAACTTCTTCAACCACAGCTTCTTCGACGACCGGCTCGGGCTCGGGAGCAGGCGGAGCGGCGGCAGCGGCGGCCTTGGCTTCTTCGGCCTCAGCAAGTTTGGTTGCACGCTCTTCCGCGCGTTCCTTGGCCTTTTCGCCGGGAACTCCCTTGTTGGGGTTATTGCGGGGGCTGCGTTCCTTGACGCCCAGGACGTCGAGGAAACGGGCGACGCGGTCGGTCGGCTGGGCGCCAACGCCGATCCAGTGCTTGGCGCGCTCGACGTCGAGCTTTACCCGCTCGGGATTATCCTTGGCGAGCAGCGGATTGTAGCTGCCGATGCGCTCGATGACGCGGCCATCACGCGGGCTGCGCGCGTCGGCAACGACGATCTTGTAATAGGGGCGCTTCTTGGAACCGCCGCGCGAAAGGCGAATGTTAACTGCCATTGTCTGTCTTCCTTCGTAAATATCTATCTGGTTGAGTTGGATTATTTCTTCCTGAGCAAATTCTGGAGATCGGCTGGGAGCCCCTGCATTCCACCCGGGCCGCCGCCGCCAAGGCCGGGGAGGCCAGCAGCGCCGCCGCCCATCAGCCCGCCGAGCCCGCCGCCACGCCCAAACATCGCGCCCAGCCCCTTCATGCCGCCCATTTTCTTGAGACGCTTCATCGCGCCTTCCATTTCCTGGTGCATCTTGAGCAGTTTGTTGACGTCCTGCACCTGCACGCCCGACCCCTTGGCGATTCGGATCTTGCGTTTGGCGTTGATGATTGCCGGGCGGCTGCGTTCGACAGCGGTCATCGAGGTGATGATCGCATCCATGCGCAAGAGCACGCGTTCGTCCATTCCGCCGCCTGCGGCCATTGCTGCCTGTGCCTTTTTGAGGCCGGGGATCATTCCGGCAATCGCACCGAGGCCGCCCATGCGGCGCATCTGGCCAAGCTGGGCGCGCAGATCGTCAAGGTCGAATTTGCCCCTGGCAACGCTGGCTGCCATCCGCTCGGCTTCACCGGCCTGGATCGTCTCCGCGGCGCGCTCGACCAAGCTGACAACATCGCCCATGCCGAGGATACGCTGGGCCACACGGTCGGGATGGAAGAGTTCGAGCGCATCCATCTTTTCGCCGGTGCCGGCAAATTTGATCGGTTTGCCGGTAACCGCGCGCATCGACAGCGCCGCACCGCCGCGCGCATCGCCGTCCATGCGGGTCAGCACGACGCCCGACAAGGCGATGTCGTCCGAGAACCGCTGGGCGACCTGCACCGCGTCCTGCCCGGTCAGCGCATCGACGACGAGCAGGGTTTCGGCAGGGCTGGCTTCTGCCTCTACCGCGCGCATTTCGTCCATCAGTTGACGGTCGACGTGCAGACGCCCTGCGGTATCGAGCAGCAGGACGTCATAGCCGCCAAGCCGCGCTGACTGCATGGCCCGGCGGGCGATATCGACCGGCTGCTGACCCTGAACGATCGGCAAGGTCGCGACATCGACCTGCAGCCCCAGCGTCGCAAGCTGTTCCTGCGCAGCCGGCCGGTTGACGTCGAGCGACGCCATCAGAACCTTTTTACGGTCCTTTTCCTTGAGCCGCTTGGCGAGTTTGGCGGTGGTCGTCGTCTTGCCCGACCCCTGCAGACCGACCATCATGATGACGGCGGGCGGCACAATGTCGAGCATCAGCTCGGACGCCTGCGACCCCAGCATTTCCGTCAGCGCGTCGGAAACGATCTTGACGACCTGTTGCCCCGGAGTGATCGATTTCAGGACATTCTGGCCGATCGCCAGGTCGGTGACCTGATCGACGAAGCTGCGCACGACAGGCAGCGCGACGTCCGCTTCGAGCAATGCCACGCGCACTTCGCGCATCGCTTCGCGCACATCCGCTTCATTCAGCGCGCCGCGCCCGCGCAGACGGGAGAAGACGTCGCCGAGCCGGTCGCTCAGACTATCAAACATGATCGTCTCCCCTATTTGCTTGCACGGCGATTCGTCCAGATGGGCGAAGCCTGCAAAAACGCGAAAAGCGCCGGTGGGCGAAGCTTCGCCGACCAGCGTGGTGTAATATCGAGGACCGGTAACGCTCCTGCGACATTTGCCGCATTACTGCACGCGCTGTCGGTTGACAAGCCGAAGGAAGCGGCGGCGCGCTGGCTGCCGATTAACCTAACCTACACCCTCGCCCTCTATCCCGTTGAGTCTGTTAAATTTGAGGTGCAGCAGTGACCAGTATGCTTCATCGTTTCGATGTCGACGGCGAAAATGCCGTGGTGCCGCCGGAGATCGGCGTCGATGTGCTGACGAGCGGAATCACGCTGGCTGCCATCCTGCTGCTTGTCGGTACTGCGACAATGTGGTTGCAAACACTGGTTTCCCCCAATTCGATGCTGGTCGAGGCGCAGCTGGCGATCATATCGACGCTGCTGCTGAACATCGCGCTGATCCTGTTCGGATGGCGCCGCTATCATGACATGAACGCCGAATTGAAACGCAGTTGCGAAAATGCGGCTGAAGCAATGGCCCTGGCACGGTTCGATCCGCTGACCGGTCTGCTCAACCGGCGGGCTTTGGGGGACGAGTTTCCCGCCATTCGCCAGAGCTGGATCGATGAAGGACTGGCCACGGCGGGCATCGTCATCGACATCGACACGTTCAAGAGCATCAACGATCTGTTCGGCCATGCCGGGGGCGACAAGGTTATAGCCGCTGTGGCGATCCGCATTTCGGCAGCCCTGCCCGAAGGCGCGTTGCTTGCACGGCTGGGCGGCGATGAATTTGCGGCCTTTTTTCCGCTCGACCCCGCCGCCGACGAACTGCTCGACGACGTCGGCGCGCGACTGGTCGCCGAACTGGGCGAGCCGGTGGAGATCGACGGTATTTCCGCATCGACCAGCTCGTCGGTCGGCGGCACATTATGCCGGGACGGCCTGACCGACATCGACCAGCTGATGCGGCATGCTGATGCCGCCATGTATCGCGCCAAACGACTGGGGCGTCGCCGTTTCTGCCGGTTCGACTATGCCATGCAGGTGGAACTCGACCGGCGCGACATCATCGAAAGCGAATTGCGCGTCGCTATCCACAAGCAGCAATTGTTCCCGGTTTACGAACCGCTGGTCGATCTGACATCGGGCGTTGCCATTGGCTACGAAATGCTGGCCCGCTGGACCTCTCCGACGCTGGGTAACGTCGGGCCGGCCGATTTCATTCCGGTGGCCGAGGAGTCGGGGCTGATCACCGCCTTGTCAGAACTGTTGTTCAGGCAGGCGTTCTACGATGCGAAAACCTGGTCGCCCGAACTGATCCTGTCGGTCAATGTATCGCCCTTGCAGTTGCGCGATCCCTGGTTTGCGCAGAAACTCCTTAAACTGCTGGCTGAAACCGGTTTTCCCGGCCATCGGCTGATCGTCGAGATCACCGAAAATGCCATCGTCGACAATCTGCCGCTGGCGCAAGCGGTGTTCACCAGCCTGCGCAATCAGGGTATTTCGATGGCACTCGACGATTTCGGCACCGGCTATTCGTCGATCGCCAGCCTGCGCGCGCTGCCGTTCGACAGCGTCAAGATCGACCGTGAATTCGTGGCGCGAATGGCGGAAACATCGGGGACCGACAGTCTTGCCGAAGCGGTGTTGCAACTGGGGCGCTCACTGGGCCTGCCAGTGGTGGCAGAGGGCATCGAAACCGGCGCGACCGCCCAACGGCTCAGCGACCTCGACTGTGCGATCGGGCAGGGCCATTATTATGGCAAATCGCTGTCGAGCGCCGATGTGGTAGCGCGACACCTGCCTCCGGCTGGGGACCGCGCGGCCGAGGACAGCACCAAGCTTCGCAAAGCGGGGTGATCGGCAAGGGCCTGGTTCTGACAGACGTGCACTGCACATATCGTCGTTTCATTTGGCCTTGTCGCGTCATGGACAGCCCGCAACCCGCCCCCTAAAGGCGCGGGGATGAGCGGTGCTTTTGTAAAAATGCATGGACTGGGCAATGACTTTGTCGTGATCGATGCGCGCGCGGTGCCAGTGGCGATGCATGCAGCGCGGGTCCGGGCGATTGCCGACCGGCGCGAAGGCATTGGCTGCGACCAGCTGATCGTCATCGAGCCTTCATCGGTGGCCGACATCCGCATGCGGATCTGGAACGGCGATGGGGCCGAGGTTGCGGCATGCGGCAACGCCACCCGCTGCGTCGCCCGGCTGATCGGTGGGCAGACAACCATCGAAACCGCTGGCGGGCTGCTGTCCGCCCATAGCGCTGGGGCGCTGATTTCGGTTGATTTTCCGCCACCCTGTTTTGCGTGGGATGCCATCCCGCTGGCTTATGCCATCGACACCATGGCAATGCCCGTGGCGTGGGACGATCTGGCCGATCCAATTGCTGTCAATGTCGGCAACCCGCATGTCGTCTTCTTCGTCGCCGATTGCGATGCCATCGACCTTGAAACGCTGGGGCCGGTCATCGAACATGATCCGCTGTTTCCCGAATGGATCAACGTCAATGTCGCAACCGTGACAGGTCCGACATCGCTGCGCCTGCGGGTCTGGGAACGCGGGGCGGGATTGACCCGCGCTTGCGGAACCGGGGCGTGCGCGACTGCAGTGGCGGCGATCCGATCGCGCCGGGTGTCCGGCCCGGTGACGGTCGGTCTGCCCGGCGGGGATCTGCTGGTTGATTGGCAGGACGAAGGCGCGATCACCATGCGCGGCCCGGCGACCGAGATTTTCCATGGCTTTGCCGACTGGGAGGCCTTTGGGTGAGGCTGGACGACAAGCCGACGATCGGCAAAGAGGCGGCATGAGCGACAGCGACACAGCGAACGGCGTGCAGCCATGGACCGAACGGCTGCTGGGCGGGCTGAGGCGGACATCCGAACGGCTGACCGACAATCTGGGCGGGCTTTTTGCTGGCGGCAGGCTCGATACGGCGACGCTCGACCGCATCGAGGATGCGCTGATCGTCTCCGACCTCGGGCCGCGCATGGCAGCACGGATCCGCGGGCGGCTGAGCGACGGCAAGGTCGATGGTCCGATCGATGAAGCAGCGGTGCGGACGCTGATCGCCGACAAGATCGAAGCGGTGCTGGCACCGGTGGCGAAGCCCCTGGAGATTATCGCCTTTCCGCGCCCGCAAGTCATTCTGGTGGTCGGGGTCAACGGATCGGGCAAGACGACGACGATCGCCAAGCTGGCGCATAATTTTATCGAGCAGGATTATGGCGTGATGCTGGCGGCGGGCGATACGTTCCGCGCCGCCGCCATCGGCCAGTTGCAGGTGTGGGCCGACCGGCTGGGCATCGTCCTGGTTTCCGGGCCGGAAGGCGGCGATGCAGCGGGGCTGGTGTTCGATGCGGTCAAGCGTGCGACGGCGGAAGGGATAGACGTATTGATCGTCGACACCGCAGGACGGCTGCACAACAAGCGCGAACTGATGGACGAGCTCGCCAAGATCAAGCGCGTACTGGGGCGGATCAACCCGGCGAGTCCGCATGATGTGGTGCTGGTGCTCGATGCGACGACGGGGCAGAATGCGCTGAGCCAGATCGAGACGTTCGGAGAACTGGCCGGGATAACCGGCCTCGTCATGACCAAGCTCGACGGGACGGCGCGCGGCGGAGTGCTGGTGGCGGCAGCGGAAAAATTCGGACTGCCGGTGCATGCCATCGGCGTCGGCGAGACGATCGACGATTTGAGGCCATTCGACGCACGTCAGCTGGCCGATGCTATTTCGGGCCGGATGAAATGACAAAAGGACGATAATGAGCGAAGAACTGCCCGGCGGCGCTGGCGCCCCCACCGAACCCGGCTATCCGGCATGGCTGCCGTTCGCAATCGACTTCGGGCCGCTGCTGGTTTTTTTCCTGACCTTTCGCCTGGCGAAAAGCGACGGCGCGTTCGGTGCGACGGCAGGGGCTATCAAGGGCACCGTCGCGTTCATGATCGCCATCATGATCGCGGTCGCGGTATCGCAGTGGAAGCTCAAGAAAGTGTCGCCGATGCTATGGCTGTCGGCGGTGCTGGTGCTTGGCTTTGGTGCGCTGACGGTCTGGTTGAACGATCCGGTATTCATCCAGATCAAGCCGACGATCATCTATGCCGGATTTGCCGTGCTGCTGATTGGCGGGTGGCTGCGCGGGCGACCGCTACTGAAATATCTGTTGCAGGCGGCCTATACCGGTTTGTCGGACAAGGGCTGGATGCTGCTGTCGCGTAACTGGGGCATTTTCTTTGTCGCGATGGCGCTGATCAACGAAGGGTTGCGCGCGACGTTGGTTTTCGACACCTGGCTGACGGTCAAGGTGTGGGGCGTGACCGCCCTCTCTTTCCTGTTCGCGATGAGCCAGGTTCCACTGATGCTGAAGCACGGGCTCGAGCTGGACGATAGGAAAAGTTGACTTTCCCCATTCGCCATTCTCGCCCGGGCGGGAACGCATCACTTGAGCGGTGCTTGATGACAGCAACAAGCGCACGCACTGATGGGTGGTGGATTCCCGACCTGGCTAGAATGTGGAATTATCTTCCGACCAGAAATTAATTCTGCTGATCGGCCCGGTTGACGCCCTTGCCATCCAGATTCCCGGCTACAAACTCCCAGTCGATGCCTTTGCCAAGCAGCGCATCGAGGTAGCTCGGGCGAGCATTCCGGTAGTCGACATAATAGGCATGTTCCCACACATCGATGGTCAGCAGCGGCTGCATGCCGTCGTGCGCAACCGGCGTATCGGCGTCATGCAGCGAGGTGATTTTCAGCGCGCCGCCGTCGAGCACCAGCCAAGCCCAGCCGCTGCCGAAATGGCCGACCGCTTTCTTCTTGAGTTCGGCAGTGAGTGTCTCAACGGAACCGAAGCCATCCTCGATCAGGGACAGGAGCTTGCCGCTCGGCGCTTTTGCCGATGGGCTGAGACACTGCCAGTAAAAGCTGTGGTTCCAGATTTGCGCGCTGTTGTTGAACAATGCCTTGTTGCCGCGATCGGCGGCGGCACGGATAACATCGACCAGCGATGCGCCTTCAAGGTCGACTGTGACGCCGACCAGTTCATTGGTCTTGTCGACATAGGCCTTATGATGTTTGCCATGGTGAAAATCGAAGGTTTCAGCGGACAGAATGTCGCCGAATGCGTCCTTGGCATAAGGGAGATCGGGAAGAGAAAAAGGCATGATCGGCTCCTGCTAGCGGCGGTCGATTTGATATGGTCGCGCCTTGCGACAAATCAACGGCCCGGCGCTAATTTGGGTCCGCGCCCGTCGCGTCAATGCCCGCAGCGTCGGTGCCCGCAGCGCCGATGCTTGCCGCTTGCCGATGCGGCTGGCATAGGTCCGGCAGGGCAAAACAATAATGGGGGAATTCGCATGACCAAGTTTTTCGGGAATCTGCACGCGGTGCTGGGCGCAAGCGTGCTGCTGCTGATCGGGTTGATCGTCGTCGCACCGGGCAATTCGACGCTCGCGGTTTCAATCAGCCATGTCCTGCACATGTTTTTCGGCGTGGTGTGGATTGGCCTGCTGTATTATTTCAATTTCGTCCAGATACCGGCGATGCCGAATGTTCCTGCCGAACTGAAACCTGGCGTGACCAAATATATCGCGCCCAAAGCCTTGTTCTTCTTTCGCTGGGGCGCCGCGCTGACCGTATTGACCGGGCTGATCATCGTCTATCAGGCAGGCTATGGGCACCAGGCGTTCACATTGCAGGAACCGTTCCGGCTGATCGGCATCGGCATGTGGCTGGCGGTCATCATGGCGATCAACGTGTGGTTCGTCATCTGGCCGGCGCAGAAAAAGGCGCTGGGGCTGGTCGAGGCCGATGCCGCGACCAAGGCGGCGGCAGCGACGCGAGCGATGATCTTTTCGCGGACAAACACGATTTTGTCGCTGCCGATGTTCTATGCGATGGTCAATGCCAACATCCACGCTTGAAGCCGTGACCCCCCTCCCTCGGCGGGGGGAGGGGCTCAGGCGCTGATGCCGTGTTTTTTCATGCAGTGCCTCAGCTGATCGTAGCTCAGGCCCAGCGCGGTGGCGGTGCTGCGCTGATTGTAGCGGTTGCGGGTAAAAGCGGCTTCGACCAGCCCCTTTTCGAAATTGTCGACGGTGGTGCGCAGATCGGTGCAATGCTGGTCGGCCATCGGGGCCGGGGTTGCGTGTGCCGGGCTGTGCGCGGGGGCGACGGTGCCGCCTGCCATCATCACGGCATTGCGTTCGATCGCGCCCTGCCCCGCTTCGGGCATCCACGGGCTGTCGAACGGATCGAAATGGATGGTATCGACGGGCCTGTCGCCATCCGGCCAGCGGTACACCGCGCGTTCGACGACATTCCTGAGTTCGCGGACATTGCCCGGCCAGTCATGCGCTTCCAGCAAAGCGCGCGCGCGGGTTCCCCAGCCGGGCCAGATTTTCCAGCCGATTTCCGCCGCCATGCGCTGGCCGAAGTGCTCGG
The DNA here is from genome assembly GCA_031397785.1 of Sphingomonas sp. GTDB lineage: Bacteria > Pseudomonadota > Alphaproteobacteria > Sphingomonadales > Sphingomonadaceae > Sphingopyxis. The sequence goes on from JANNMK010000326.1 coordinate 13,546, forward strand.
CCAATACGAATATGTCGCCTTCGCGGACCCGCAATGGCGGCAATGTGATAACTTCGAACGACAGCCGGTCGAGCAGGTCGGCACGGAAACGGCCGCGTTCGACCAGCGCAGGCAGATGTTCGTTAGTCGCGGCGACAATCCGGCAATCGACCTTCAGCGGCTTTGACGCACCGATCCGCGTCACCTCCCCATATTCGACAGCGCGCAGCAGGCGTTCCTGCGCCGCCATCGACAAGGTGGCCAGCTCGTCGAGGAACAATGTGCCGCCATCGGCTTCCTCGAACCGCCCGGCCCTGGCCCGCGTCGCCCCTGTAAACGCGCCCGATTCATGACCGAACAGTTCCGCCTCGATCAAGGTTTCGGGCAGAGCAGCACAATTCATCGTCACCAGTGGGCCGGACCAGCGATTGCTGTGGCGATGCAGGCGCTCGGCGATCAATTCCTTGCCGGTGCCGCGTTCGCCGACGACCAGCACCGGACGGTTCAGCGTGGCTGCCTCCAGCGCACGTTCGACACTGTCGAGAAAGGCGACCGACTGGCCGACAAAACGGGTTTCGCGATCCATCGGCTCGAACGCCTCTCTCAATCTTCCTGGACCAGAAGGGAAAAATCGCTTCGTTGCCAGTCCCAACTTATGGTGGAAAATCCTACCAACTGGCAAGAGGATTTCACCAACACCGTCCCGCATTGAGTATGGAAACCGCGTGATTGCTGCATTCCGCGAAACTGGCACGCCTCCTGCTACGTATCGGACATGGATACATACACAGCCAATGAGGACCGCCATGATCCGCTTTTCACCGGGCAAGACCGCCAGTTTGCTATTGGCACTGGCGATGCTGGTGCCACTGATCGTGACCGGCGGGAACCCGTTCGCTTCGCTTCTTCCACCCCCGACATCGACGATAGTCAGCGTCGGGGGCTCTGCCGGTCTGGCGTGACCCGCCAGACCGACTGCGGTGCCGGGGCG